>NZ_JBDFVF010000054.1:0-32665 GCF_040913205.1 Bacteroides sp. MSSM.1001136sp1_RTP21357st2_D2_RTP21359_211015
ATAACAAAGCCCGGGCTTGAGAAAGTCTGGGCTTTGCGCATAAAAAAAGGCTGTGTCAGCGTTTTGACACAACCTCCTTTAAAATTATGCATTCGATTGAGTATGATTATAAGTTTGATTATTGGTAATCAATAGGCTGATTAAAAATAAATATATAATAGGTTGAGGTCAATCGAGCAGTGGTTATTTAGTCTTCGATAGTGATACCGTCAAGACAGAAGTAGGTCGGTGTCAATGGACCGTATTCATTCTTTTTGGTAGATGTTAATGAGAATTTTAGTCCTTTCGTTTCTCCCAATGAAGTTAGATCTACCCATTTCCATTGATCGAGGAGATTGGTTCCTTCTGCCAAATAACAATCTACGTGCATTGTTTTATCATAATTGTAGATAGTAAGTTTGAATGAGTCGTTGCTTCCGAATATTTCTTCTTCACCATAATATCCAGTTCCTTCTTTCATACTGCTATAAGCATAGACACTGTTTGTTACATATAGTCCTTTTACTCTATAGTCTTCCAGTTCATTAGGGTTGTCGTGATCTCTGAATCGTATTGCGGCTTCTTTATCAGAATTCTTTCCGATTTTATATCCGGCAGCTCCAACGATAACGTATGTATTATTGATTACCCCTTTTTTGGTGATAGCGCGATAATCATAGCTTGCGAAGTCTGGACAATCTTCTACTGTACAATTCGTAAATGCAAAGCTATCTGAATAGAAACCGTATGTTGAAGATACACAGTCAAATTCAAAGATTCCACTTGCGTCAGTTAACAGATTGTATTTATAGTTAGTTGTTCCCCACTCACTACTTACTGACCATGAATCATCCGGATTTTCTTGATCGCCCATGTCGAGTGTATGAGTTTCGTAATTAGGCAAGCTAAGTATGTATGTTTTTGTATCGTCATCATCGCTACAGCCACAAAATATAAATACTGATAATAGTAATAATAAGGATAATTTTTTCATGTTCTTTTCTAATTTTAGTTATTAATAAATTGTTGATTATTTTTTGAAATGTAAGTTTTCAACGGTTGTGACTTCGGTTGATATTTCACCCATTTGTCCTGCGTCTTGGTTAACTGCAGTCATAATCTTAACGAAATCTATTTGATCCAAGTCGGCTGGTGTGCCGTTACTGTCCACAGCCCAATCTATCTTGAAATTACTGCCTTCCTTGGTGTTGGGATGGTTGTCTGCATATCCCCATGGATAACAATATCCTACCCATAATCCATTTTCTAAGACAGCATTATCTTTTAGGCGTGTTCCCTGAAATGTGATTTCATCATCTTCTATCCAAAGTGGATAATAGGATTCCTGATTATGGTAACTGTTGCGGAGAATATATCCTTCGTTTTTTTTATTATCCTTCCAGAAAACATTTTGGTTGGCTAGGTTCGGACGGTAATAGGTTATTTCATATTCTCGGGTTTCTGTATCTTTCCCGTATTCGCTGCCTTTCAGTTCATACCATTCGTCATCAGGTTTTCCATTACCGTTTGCATCTTTGGATACGAATACAATTCCCGGTTCGGCACTTCCTCCCAGTTTTCCTGTTCCGGTTTTGGAATTGTAGTAAGCATTACCTCTTACTTTGAAGTCATATTCTCCCGTTACATTCGGAATGGGCTGTGGGAATCCTAAAACAATGTAGCCACCGAATCCTCCTAATGTAATAAGCGATTTTTGCTGGATTCTGCGGGTTGCTTCTTCCAATATTTCATCGTAGGTAAATCCATCCTTGTATGCTGATGTGGTAGTATTGATAAATTGTCCGGGAGCAGGGCGGTATTCCCATACTTTATTGGCGAAAGCTAGAGGGTTTTCCGTGTCATCGTCATTGTCGTCAATATTGCTTTGTGAGGCTTTGTCACTGAATACGATGGTATTCGGGTTAAGTCCGATGTTGTTTAGGCGAAACATGAGTTGTCCTTGTTGGTTGAAACAAAGTAAGTCGCCGTAAGTGGTGTAATCGCGTGCTTCGGTGATATATACATTGTTGCTGTAAGGGTTGATATTGATACCGTAAGGTGTCTTTATCACAGTTCCATCGGTTATGAAATTCTCACGGATTGTTTCTTCTGTTTTCAGATTGAACATCTTGATAGAAGAAGTCTGTGTGGTGTAGTTGTAATTATATAGGTAGGCTATGTCTCCGTCGATGGCGAAGTTTTGCACTTTCTCGTTACATTGAGTGACTTTGTTTGTCCGGCAGTCTATCTTGACGAAATTATAATCTCCGGCTTCTATATCTTCGCCACGGGTGGCTACATAGACGGTTTCATCCGGACCTGCTATTATTTTACCGGGATTCGGGCCTACTATAATTTTGCTACTCTCTTTGAATGTGGCAATATCGACAACGGATACTGTATTATCTACACCCAGCCCTGATGAATAATCCAATCCGCCGGAATTGGAAATATATAGCTTTTCGTTTTGTACACAAATGCCGTCAGGGTTACGTCCCACTGTTGTGATAGCATCTATGGAGAGGGAAGTTGTGTCTATACGCGCAACGGTTCCGTCATAGGAACATACGTATGCTTTTTCTTTATGAAAAGTGATATAGCGTGGTTGGCGGGAACTCCCATTTTCTGCCTGCATCTGAATTTGTTTCAATGAGGTTCCTGTACGAAAATCTATCACTTCTACTGTACTGGAGATGTTGACTACGACATACACCTTGCTTCCATAAATAGCCATATCGTTGGCTGTATCTCCTAATCCTCGGTGGTTGACTGCTTTGAAGTAATCACGAACCATTTGTTGATTACCGAAAGAGAAACGTGCCAATGAGCTGTTATTCTGGTTGAACAGTCCTTCACATAATACATATAATTCGGCGGTACCTGTTTCTGTCGGATCACCTATAATGCCTGATGTGAAAGGTTTGTCTTCCATGTCATCACATGCCATGAATAACAAGATCGATGACAGCCAGCACCAGAATATATATATTAATTTCCTTTTCACGTCAATATCTTATTTTATAATATTTAATATCTTATTTTTATTGTTGCTCTTACAGATCGTCCGGGCATTGGGAAGTATTTCACAATCTCGTAATTCTTGTCCATCAGGTTCAGTACTTCCAAGCTGAAAGAGGTGGTGACTTTTCTTATCAGGAAATCACGGCTTGCAGAAATACTGTGGTCGCTATAACTATCTAATCTGTTTTCGGCAATGTTTTGTCCCAACGCGTAGCGCTTTCCTGAAAATAGGAATGAGTAAGACAGATTGATCCATGGTGTTTCGATACCTGCCTGCCCCGAAGCGGAGATGCGGGGAGTGTAGGCTATCTGGTGTTTGTATGTTGATTCATACGTGTTTGGATCGGGTGGGGTAACGTCTAATGCTCGTTGGTATGTATAGTTGCCCGAGAGGTTTATGCGGATTTTTTCCCCGGGTTGGAGGGAGAGGCTTCCTGTAACATCAATACCTTTGATGTCAACTTGTCCCAGGTTTTTCATGCTCCATACTGCAAGGTTTTTGGTAGGATAAGCGATGATTTTATCTGTTACCTTATTATAATAAGCGTCGATGGTTGCTGACAAATAGGGTAGGAACGAGCATACATTTTTGTTGTATGTCAGTCCGATGTTGTATTGTTTGGCTTTTTCCGGCTTTAGTTGTGTGTTTCCTACTTCTTCGTAATATAAGTCGTTGAAACTTGCTAGGCGGAAAATGTCTTTATAGAAGAAGCGTACACGGAATTCTTCATTATAAAAAGGTTTGAATGCGGCACTTACATAAGGGGTTAATTTACGGTGATTGCCGGCACTGCCGCCTTTCTTTACATCTTCATTGATAATGGTTGCTAATGCGGATGCGGAGATTGTTAACCAGTCATTCACGTATTTGCCGGCGAATGCCGTTAGCCATGAATAGCGCGTGGGTTGTACAAAGTTGTTTAGATCGGCGTTCATGGTGTTGATGCTTCCGTCGGTGGAAAGAGAGAATGAGAGGTTGCTCAACAGTCTGTATAGTACAGAAGCGGAAAGGTAATATTCTTGCTGGTAGTAGCTGTTTTCTGTTTTCTTTAATGAGTTCTTTGTATCGGGGTCTAGGTAACGTTGATAGCTCCAATTCCACTTGGCAGAGGTTTGGAATACCCATTGTTGGCTGAATTCTTTCTTGTATTGACTTTGTATGAAAGTGTTTTTATCCCACAGGTGTTGGGTAGAATGGTCGTTGTAGAAAGTGGTAGCTTTGGGGAGTCCCCGGGAGGATTGGAAGTAATAGGCTTTCAACCGCCATTGTTCTTTATCGGAGAAGTTACCGTAAAGTCCGGCTTCAGCACGGAATGTTTGTACGTCTGTATTCTTCCGTTTCTCACGTGAGGACAGATCTCCTTCTGCACTTCCATAGCGCAGTGTATATGGATAATGTCCGTCAGAAGACATCCATTCGCCATTGACTGACATGCTCCATGTTTTATTGAATTGTTGTTCCAGCAGGAGGGAGGGATTGACTAATCCCCAGGAACCTGTTTTGAAAGCTCCTGCTATGTTGGTCTTTTTGTCTTTTGTGAACTGTGGGGTAAGTGTCTGGATATTCAAGATGCCTGCTGACGCAAAGAAGCGGGCAGGTTGGAAGATGTTATCGCTTTGTCCGTTGTTTAGAGAAAGTCTGTCTACGTTATCGAGTGAGAAACGCCCGATGTCGATTTGTCCCGTTTGGCAATCGGTTAGGGTGATCCCGTCATAGCCAACAGCGGTATGTTGTGCTCCCAGGCTTCGTATGGATACTGTTTTTAGTCCGCCAATACCTCCGTAGTCTTTTACGGTCACTCCGGCAAAGTGTTTCACTGCGTCGGATACTTGCAGGGCGTGCAGGTTTTTCAGGGCGTCTTTGGAGAATACTTGCAGGGGAGCGGTAGAACGTACTTCGCGAGTCTGATAGATATCTGATACTGTTATTTCAGGAATAGAATATGTATGTGTCGTATCTACCTTTTGCTGTTGTGCAAAAAGTGGTATGGATAAGAATTGGCAGCAGAATACTGCAAAGATCATTTTCTTAAATGTTCTCTCTTTCATTTATTCCTTATTTCAGTCTGTTGCTATTTAAAAGTGTCCGGGCGAAATCCCTTCGACCGGACACGCATAAATAAACTTGGCAGAGTTTATTCGTTTTAACACACTTTCTCTGAATTAGAGTGATGAATGAAATGATAGACGACTTGTCCGGTTCATTAGACTCAACGCTTTTTCCTCGAAAGCAGTGAAACATAATTGCATGGTAGGTCTTCTGACTTATTCCTGTTACAAACGCCTTCCCAGATTATTCTCCAGTGGCAATGAGTGAATTGCTTGTAACATGCATGGAACTTACAGCAGCGGGACTGTTCAGGATTTACACCTGATTCCCTTTTAATTGCTTCCCCCGTAAGGGAGTCGCAAACCAATGCGGGACAAAGATAGGGAGTTTATTTGTTTTTTCCAAGTTGGGGGGATATTCTTTTTCTTTCGTCCTGATACGAAAGAGAAAGAACCAACTTGTTCTCTTCGATATTTTCTGTATTTTTGTAAATGAGACTGTCACTTATTACAAAATTTACCAAATTAGCGGATTTTAGAGGCGGGTATTGAGTTGCCCGCCTTTTTTTATTTGTTTGATATAAGATTAGCTTTTAAAAAGTATCTTTGTCTATGTCCAACGTTGGACGTATGAAACAGATTTATTGAAACATAATTGGTCGTTTTTTATAGGTGGATGCAGCGGTATCCACCTATTTTGTTCCTTACTATACGGTTTTGAACTAATTCATTTCGGTATGGTTTTGAAGCAAATGATACTTTAGCAAACAAGTATTGAAACGGTAGCCCGTGAAATAATATAGAATTTACCTAACGTACAAACGTAGGTTATCTACCGTGTGAATGTCCGTTACCTACTGGGCGAGCATCAACAACCTACCAGACAAAAGTCGGTCATCTGCCGGACGAACAGTTCATGAGGGACACGGGAACAGAAACGGCACCGACGAAGTGATCCGAACCGACAACGGCAGCATCCAAAGTCATCTTCTCTGCCCAGTATTATTGCTGTTGTTTATAACAGAAATAATACTTTTACTTACTCTTCTTTACTCTTCTCTTCTCTACTCTACTGGTTTTCATTGGCTTTTCCCCCTTTACTGGTGGGCGTTTCAGCGCTTTGTACACCCCTCTCCGAACACCCTCATTTTTGTATCGTTTTACTCTAATTCAACATTAGTTAAGTATTCTTCGATAGCTTGTGCGGTGGCGTCTTTTAGGAGCACGGTCTTTTCCTTGTTTAAAAGGTAGAGGGTGGGGATAGCCTTCAAATCATATAGTTGTTGTTCTTTGATGGCAAATTTCTTGTCGTATCCGTTGATCCATTCTTTGGGGAATTCATTCAGGTGTTTTCTCCATTCGTCCAACTCTTCGTCAGGGTAGATAGAGAGGACTGTTAGTTTCTTTTGTCCCAAAAGTCGGTTGATGATAGGTGCGTTTTTCAGGGCATCTATTGTTTCTGTGCAGGCATGACAGCCGGGGTTGTTGATGAATAGGAGGATATAGTCGGCTTGCTGTTGATAGAGGGAGCCTTGTGCGCCGGAAGCTAATGTGTAGCTGAAGTTCAGGGCTTTGGTTCCGATACGGTTTTTCTGTGCTAATTCCCGGCGGGCTTTAGGACGTACTTTCTCAATTTCCTCTAACAAGGGAGAAGCTAACATGGCGTCTAATACGGGAATATAGAATTCTTCGTTACGCATGGGGGAGTTGGGGTCGTATAAATATTTATCCGCCAGGTCGGTGATGTAGGTGAATACTTTTTTGTCTACATTCGTTTGTTCGATTGTTTTCCGCATGGCTTCTTGTGCAGTTTCCAACGGGACGTGATTCAGTATGTCACAATAATCCGCCCAAGCTTGTTCGGTCACTTCGGGGTGGTGGATGTAATTAGTGTCGGCGAAGTTGACGTTATCCCAATAGTGTTTTACCAGAAAGTCTGCCCGTTGTTCCGGGGCTGTCATCATTGGGGGGATGGCAGGCAATGTAAAGGTTTTAATGGTGTCTTGTATTACATCATTTTTGTTCAGACTGGAAGCGTTGCCGCTTTTGCAGGCACAAAGGCAAAGGATGCATATAGCTGGAAGAATATGGATGTTTGTTTTCATAACTAACAATTATTACATTGAATTTATGTAGATTACATTGGTGACAAAGATAATGTCCTTTCTACTTTATTCAAAGAATTTTTCTTCCTTTTATTTTGCTGCGTTCTCTTCTGTTAGTTTTTTTGATTAGACAAGTTTTGCAGGATAACTCCTGATTTTACTTCTCCTTTGCCAATGTAAATACAAATTCCAGCCCGCCTCCCTGATTGTTCTTGGCGGAGATGCTGCCACCGTGGATGATGACGGCGTTCTTCACAATAGCTAATCCCAGTCCTGTTCCACCTACTTTCCGTGAACGACCTTTGTCTACCCGGTAGAAACGTTCGAAGAGACGATTCAGATGTTCGGGAGATACTCCAATACCTGTGTCGGCAAAGCTGAAATAGTAGAAATTCTCATCTTCACGGAAACAGTTGATATTGATCTGGATATTACTTCCGGCGTATGCGATGGCATTGTCCATTAGATTACGGAAGATGGAATAAAGTAGTGAGTAATTTCCTTTGATTTGTATACTCTTCTTTAAGGAGTTGACGACTGTAATATGTTTTTCGTCAAGCTCCAACGATACTTCGTTGATGATGTTACCTACCAACACACTGATGTCTACCCGTTCCATGTCGATCATGCTGGCGGCTTCATCCATGCGGGTGAGTACGGAGATGTCGCGTAATAGCCGACTTAAACGGTTACTTTGTGCATAACAACGTTCGAGGAATACGTTGATCTTCTCGCGTGGAATATTTTCATTGCTGACAATGGTTTCCAAATACCCTTGGATACTGCTGACGGGAGTTTTCAACTCATGGGCGATATTCTGGGTCAGTTGGCGTTTGAGTCTAACCTGTTCTTCTTCCTGGGTAACGTCGTTGATGGAAATCTCGAAGCTGGCATCCTGGAAGATGATACATTCTACGATAAATGTCCGTCCATTCTTATTGATGGTGACAGACATTCGTTTTTCACCTTTTCCTCTCGAACGTTCTTGCTGATTCTTATTGATAAAATGAATGATCTCTTGCAGTTCGCTGATGGCAAAGACTTCTTCTGTTGTTTCCAGGTTGGAGTCTGAAATCAGGTTGCTGTATTGGGTGAAAAGATTGTTGACAAGAATCTCTTTTTTGTCTTTAGTAAATATACCTAGTCCTTCGTGTGAGATTTGAAGGTGGGTGATTAGCTTTTCACGTTCAATGTAGAGAGCTTCTTTGGTTTCGTGCAGTCGTTTGTAGATTTGAATGATGTGCTGTGATATTTCTCCCAGTTCGTTGTGCGGGAAGGCGGATTGCATAGCCATTTCGATAGGCTCGTTCCGGTCGGCGCGCATCGCAAATTCACGGAGCTGGCTGATGGAAGTCCCCAGTTTGTTGGTGAATTTGTAGAAGATAATCATTAATAATAAGGTCACGATTACGGTAAACCATAAATAGTGCGGGTCTGCTTGCAGGTTGTTGATGAGGCTGACATTGTAAGGTAAAGCCGAACGGACAATATAATCTTTATAATGAGTGGCCGAATAGAAATAGGGAACTCCGGTTGTCTCGGAAGTACGGCGTACATCATATCCGTTGCCATGTTTTATGGCTTTCTGTACTTCCGGACGGTTCAGGTGGTTCTCCATCTGGTTATTATGACTTGGATAGCTGTCGTAAACAACATTTCCTTGAGCATCAATAAGGGTTACACGCAAGTCTTCCAGGATATGGTTATTGATATAACCGTCGATGATTTCACTGTCAAGAGGTTGATTCTCCAGTTGTTCGTAGAGCCTGCTATTGTAATCTTGCAGTTTGGTGTTTAGCAGTTCTATTTTATATTCCCGTTCACGTTGATACTGGTACGCAATAAAACAAATGGCAAATACCAGGAATAGTGAAATAACCGAAAGGAAAAGTTTTCGGCTAAAAGAAAGAAAATGCTTTTGAGTTACAGGCAGGTTCATAATAACTATTTAATTCGGCATAATTATTTATTCAGCTTCAAAACAGTATCCATATCCGAGACGGGTGACAATGCATTTGCCGTATACCCCAATCTTTTTACGTAGACGGGTGATGTTTACGTCGATAGTACGGTCGAGCACGTACACTTCGTCACTCCAGATGCGGGCCAGGATGTCTTCACGGGAAAATACACGTCCTTTATTCTGTACCAGCAGAAGCAAGATCTCAAATTCTTTTTTGGTCAATGGCACTTCTTCATCGTCGATACTTACTTTTTTCTTTGTGATGTCAATAACGAGCGACTGATAAGTAAGACGTTCGGGGACTCTTTCCGTTTCCGTTGTTACTGTGCGTCTTAATACGGCTTTCACACGGGCGATGACTTCACGCAGCGAGAAAGGTTTTGAAATATAATCGTCTGCTCCCAGGTTGAATCCGGTCACAGTATCGTTTTCGGTATCTTTTGCTGTGATAAAGATAATAGGCACTTTAGCTGTTTTCTTGTCTTTTTTCAGGATGTTCGCCATTTTGAATCCGGAGATTTCTCCCATCATCACATCGAGGAGAATCAAGTGATAGCTGCTGATGTCCATCTTCATTGCTTCTTCAGCAGAGTTTGCAGTATCAACTTCATAACCTTCGTTTTCAAGATTGAATTTCAGAATCTCACAGAGGTCTTCTTCATCGTCGACAACTAGAATACGGGTTTCGTTCATAAGATATATGTATTAATGTGATATGACAAAGTTACGTTTTTATTTTATCCTTTGCAAAGATGAGGAAACTTTGTTACGGGCAGATGAAACAGACGTTACAATCGTGTTACATTCCGGGAATTCCGGGAATTGATGAGGAATATGGAAGTTTTTGTTGATTGTAAGAGGAAAAACCGCTCACTATTTGTTATCTTTGTTAGCGAGATACAATAGAAACGTTTGATTATAGAAACTACAAATAATGATAAAAATTGACTTAAAACGGCATCGGAAGGAAATAATAGGATCGGTGGTGGTACTGTTAATTCTCCTTGGCGGTATGTCTGTGTTTAAATATACTTCATTCAATTCCGGTTTTGAAATTGTGGATGATCTGGGCGGAAATATATTTCCTTCAGCGATTTTGTCTGTTGCCACTACTGATGCGCAGGTGATTGTTCCGTCGGATTCTAATTATTTGGGGAATCCGAAATCGTGTATTGCTGTTCGGGTGAAGTCGAAGACAGCCTATAGCCGGGTACGGATTGAAGTGGCTGAAACGCCTTTTTTCTCCCGTTCGGTGTCGGAATTTGTACTAAACAAGCCTCGAACGGAATATACGATTTATCCTGATATCATCTGGAACTATGAAGCTCTGAAAAATGAGGTGCAGGCAGAACCGGTAAGTGTGGCTATTACTGTCGAGATGAATGGAAAAGATCTGGGGCAACGGGTGCGTACATTCTCTGTGCGCAGTATCAATGAATGTCTGTTGGGGTATGTATCGAATGGAACCAAATTCCATGATACAAGTATTTTCTTTGCTGCCTATGTCAATGAAGAGAATCCGATGATTGACCAGTTGCTTCGCGAAGCACTGAATACTCGTATTGTCAATCGCTTCTTAGGCTATCAGAGTAAGGCTAAAGGGGCGGTGGACAAGCAGGTGTATGCTCTCTGGAATATATTGCAGAAACGCAAATTCCGTTATAGTTCTGTTTCCAACACCAGCCTTTCGAGCAATGTTGTTTTCTCGCAGCGGGTTCGTACGTTTGATGATGCACTGGAATCTTCGCAGATTAATTGTGTGGACGGTAGCGTACTGTTTGCATCACTGCTTCGGGCTATAAATATCGATCCTATTCTGGTACGTACGCCGGGACACATGTTTGTGGGGTATTATACCGATAATTCACATACTGATAAGAACTTCCTGGAAACAACAATGATTGGTGATGTCGATCTGGATGACTTTTTCCCGGATGAACAGCTGGACTCCACAATGGTAGGCAAGTCGCAGAATGAAATGTCGCTATTGACTTTCGAGAAATCGAAGCAATATGCTAATAAGAAGTATAAGGAGAACGAAGAAGGTATTCATTCCGGGAAATTGAATTATATGTTTCTGGAGATTTCTAAAGATGTGCGGAGGAAAATACAGCCAATAGGGAAATGATGTTTTGTAATTCGTATTTAATTCGTACTTTTGCCAAGTAATCATTTTAAAGTAAAAGGATGCAAGGCAAGAAATTTATCTCTCCCGGAGCATGGTTTTCTATGAACTATCCATCAGACTGGAATGAGTTTGAAGATGGCGAAGGCTCTTTTCTTTTCTATAATCCCGATGTATGGACGGGGAATTTTCGTATATCCGCATTTAAAGGAAAAGCCGGTTATGGCAAAGATGCCATCCGGCAGGAACTGAAAGAGAACGATTCGGCTTCATTGGTGAAAGTCGGAACGTGGGAATGTGCGTATAGCAAAGAAATGTTTCAGGAGGAGGGAACTTATTATACTTCCCATTTGTGGATTACAGGCGTTGACGATATTGCTTTTGAATGTTCTTTCACCGTGCCTAAAGGTGGAGTTGTGAAGGAGGCGGAAGATGTAATCGCTACTTTGGAGGTACGTAAAGAAGGGCAGAAGTATCCTGCTGAATTGATTCCTGTACGTCTTTCTGAAATTTATTTGATTAATGAGGGATATGAATGGGTGGTGTCTACCGTGAAACAGGAATTGAAGAAAGATTTTCAGGGAATAGAAGAAGACCTAGAAAAACTTCAGCAAGTGATTGACAACGGCAAAATTGGCTCGAAAAAGAAAGACGAATGGTTAGCCATTGGTATCACTGTTTGTGCAATTCTGGCAAATGAAGTGGATGGCATGGAATGGAAAACGTTGATCGACGGCAACCGGGAAGCTCCTGTTCTCCAATATAAAGATCGGACCATCGATCCGATGAAGCTCGTTTGGAGTAAAGTAAAGGCAGGAGAACCTTGCAATGTAATAGAAGAATATAAGAAGTGTTTGGATTAAAATGGCAGTACCTTATTTACAGATAGATAACCTGACCAAGTCTTTCGGTGACTTGGTTCTTTTTGAAAATGTATCTTTGGGCATTGCCGAAGGTCAGCGGGTAGGATTAATAGCAAAGAACGGTAGTGGAAAGACTACCTTACTGAATATCATTGCCGGAAAGGAAGGTTATGATAGCGGTAATATTGTTTTTCGTCGTGATCTTCGGGTGGATTACCTGGAACAGGATCCGCAATATCCCGAAGAACTGACAGTGCTCGAAGCCTGTTTCCATCATGGTAACAGCACGGTGGAATTGATAAAGGAGTACGAACGCTGCATGGAAACCGAAGGTCATCCGGGATTGGAAAACCTCTTGGCACGTATGGATCAGGAGAAAGCTTGGGAGTATGAACAGAAAGCCAAGCAAATCCTTTCACAACTTAAAATTCGTAATTTCGATCAGAAAGTGAAGCAACTGTCCGGCGGACAGCTGAAGCGTGTTGCTTTGGCAAACGCTTTGATTACCGAACCGGATCTGTTAATCCTTGATGAGCCGACCAACCATCTGGACTTGGATATGACCGAATGGTTGGAAGATTACCTGCGTCGTACCAACCTTAGCCTGCTGATGGTGACTCACGACCGTTACTTCCTTGATCGTGTTTGCTCCGAGATTATCGAAATAGACAATCAACAAATCTACCAATATAAAGGTAACTACAGCTATTATCTCGAAAAGCGTCAGGAACGTATTGAATCTAAGAGCGTGGAAATAGAGCGTGCCAATAATCTGTATCGTACAGAACTCGACTGGATGCGCCGGATGCCGCAGGCACGCGGACATAAGGCTCGTTACCGGGAAGATGCTTTCTACGAATTGGAAAAGGTTGCGAAGCAGCGTTTTAATACTGATAATGTAAAGCTGGAAGTGAAAGCATCGTATATCGGAAGCAAGATATTTGAAGCTGACCATCTTTTCAAGAGTTTCGGAGATCTAAAGATTCTGGATGATTTCTCTTATATCTTCTCTCGTTATGAGAAGATGGGAATTGTAGGAAATAACGGAACCGGAAAATCTACTTTTATCAAGATATTGATGGGACAAGTCAAGCCTGATAGCGGAACAGTGGATATTGGCGAAACAGTTCGTTTCGGTTATTATTCGCAGGACGGACTTCAGTTTGACGAACAGATGAAAGTGATTGATGTGATACAGGATATTGCCGAAGTCATCGAATTGGGCAATGGAAAGAAGCTGACTGCTTCTCAATTTCTGCAGCATTTCCTGTTTACTCCTGAAACCCAGCATAGCTATGTCTATAAATTGAGTGGGGGAGAGCGTCGCCGTCTTTACCTTTGTACCATCCTGATGCGTAATCCTAACTTCCTGGTATTGGACGAGCCTACCAATGACCTCGATATTATCACGCTGAATGTGCTCGAAGAATATCTCCAAAACTTCAAAGGCTGTGTGATTGTCGTTTCCCATGACCGTTACTTTATGGATAAAGTAGTAGATCACCTGATGGTATTCAACGGACAGGGAGATATTCGTGACTTCCCCGGAAATTATAGTGATTATCGTAACTGGAAAGAAGCAAAGGAACAAAAAGAGAAAGAAGCAGAGAAGCCGCAGGAAGAAAAGACCGCCCGTGTCCGTCTGAACGACAAGCGTAAGATGAGCTTTAAAGAAAAGCGTGAATTCGAGCAACTGGAAAAAGAAATCGCCGAACTGGAAGCTGAAAAAACACAAATTGAGGAACTTCTTTGTAGCGGCACACTTTCCGTTGACGAATTGACTGAAAAGTCAAAACGTTTGCCCGAAGTCAATGATATGATTGACGAAAAGACAATGCGTTGGTTGGAACTTAGCGAAATAGAAGGCTGATTCGTGCCACTATATTGGCACCTTTGTGCCACCTCTTTGGCGTAGCAGTGCCAACATGCTGGCACAGTTGTGCCACTTCGATGGCACAAGTATAGTTTATTATATTCCCGGATAACCAAATAATGATAATATACCCCCAGACAATATAACCTAGTATGACAAACCTAACCAATTATCATAGCCACTGCCTGTATTGCGACGGACGAGCCAATATGGACGATTTTATTCGTTTTGCTATCAGCGAAGGGTTTACTTCTTATGGCATTTCTTCTCATGCTCCACTACCATTTTCTACCGCATGGACGATGGAGTGGGATAGAATGGAAGATTACCTTTCCGAATTCTCTCGTCTGAAAAAGAAATATGCAGGTAAGATAGAGCTTGCCATCGGTCTCGAAATTGACTACCTGAATGAAGAAAACAATCCCTCTTTGCCTTGTTTTCAAAAACTACCACTTGACTACCGGATAGGTTCTGTGCATATGTTGTATTCTCCGGAAGGGAAAATCGTAGATATTGATACCCCGGCAGATCTTTTCCGTCAATTGGTAGACAGGCACTTCGATGGTGACTTGGATTCTGTTGTCCACCTTTATTATAAGAACCTGCTCCGTATGGTAGAGCTGGGAGGATTTGATATTGTCGGCCATGCTGACAAGATGCATTATAACGCTTCCTGTTATCGTCCGGGTTTGCTTGATGAAGCATGGTATGACACGTTGGTCCGCGATTACTTCGCGGTGATTGCTACACGTGGTTATATGGTGGAAATCAATACCAAGTCTTATCATGAGCTGGGTACATTCTATCCGAATGAACGTTATTTCCCTTTCCTGAAAGAATTGGGTATTCGGGTACAGGTGAATAGTGATGCGCACTACCCTGAAAGAATAAACAATGCCCGCTTCGAAGGATTAGCCGCTTTGAAGAAAGCAGGTTTTACTTCGGTGGTAGAATGGCATGGGGGGAAATGGGAAGATATTCCCATAGGATAAGTTATTCCATATCCAGAATCTCTTGTTTCTCTTCATTCAACGAAACCAATGTCTTTTTTAGCTCGTCTATTCGTGAATCAATTTCAGCCAACTTCTTCAGATACATAGTTCTAGGTAGCACATCTTCATTGGCCATGATAAACTCCTCTTTCTCGTCAAAGAGTTGCTCTATTTGCTCTTCAACTCTATTTATAGCACATGAAATTTCTCCTATCATAAATCTTTCTTTTTTTATAGATGCCTTTATTCCGTCCTCTTGCAAGCATTTGCCTGGAAAAACTCGTTCAACGTATCTTCATAGTTACCATGAAGCATAATATGATGATTTCCCAGTGGATTCTTTAAGAAGTATTCGGCCGGAGTATTCATGTGGATGCGCACTTGTGTACGGCACATATTAATATAATTAGTGTTTTCAGTCAATGTTCCTGTAGACAAGTAATATTCATCCAGACATTCACCGCCACATTTTATGATCGTTACATCCCCCGTCGGAAGTAGCCCTTGTATGGCAATTCCTTTTTCTGTTTCAAAGTGATTGCGGATAATATATCTCTCCGTTTGTTTGAGACCTACGGTGCAATGTGCCAATATCAGTTCATTCGTACGGGAATTAATCATGGAAGGATTTGCCATAAATCCGTCTTTACCCGTAAGTGCTTTAACTGCTAATAGCGTAAATACAGATTGAAGATCTCCTTCACAACCTGCTATTATCCCGTCATCATTCAATAAAGATAATGCCACGCATCCGGTAGTGTCGATTTGTTCAATCAGTTTAAAACAGCTTAATGTCAGCGCTTCCAGATTTTCTTCCTGACAGACCTTTTTGATTGCCCGGTACAGCCGCATGGATTTGATTAAATCTTCAGGAGTTCCTTCGCGGCAGGCAAGAGCTTGTGATGCTACAGCTGCGCATGATGCTCCAACTTGGTCATCCGTAATGTGTTTAAATTGTTCATAAATCCGTTCCAATGGAATATCTACATATTCGATTCCCCAACGACGTTTTGCCAACAAGTAGTCTACGTTACTGGCAACTAACCAGGAAGAAGGACTTCCAATGACTCCGATACGTTTGCCAAACAAAGAACGTTGTGCCTGAAAATTATTATAAAGTGTATGAATACGTAAGATGATAGCCGATAATTCACCGTGCAGAATTTCACTTTTCATTCCGCGTCCCCGTAGCCAGGTGGAAATTTCCAGTGCGGCAGCAAGAGAATTCTGCATACCGTCTGCCAGTAAAATGGCAGGGCGGGGAAGATTCTCAAAGTGCTGTATGACCAGTCTTTCCACCCCACCGGTAGCGACGAAAATGATTTTGAAATCGTCACTACTAAGTTTGTCCATATCTTGATGGTCGACGAACTTTACAGTATAATATTTTTCAATCTCGCTCAAAATAGCTTCGTGCGAGCTACGTAGCGAGACTTGTTTGTGAAGTATTGAAGCGAATGAGATAAGGTGTATGGTCATTATGATATTGTTTTAAGTTTTCTGTATGACAAATGTATAGCTTTCTTTTCAATTTACCATAACGATTTTAACCTTGCTAAGGTTTTTAAAGTTTTTATGTCTCTGTATTCAAATTATTGCGTACATTTGCAGCTCCAAGTAGAAAAAGTAAATAGTAATTAGTAATTTGTAGTTAAAATTATGCCAACCATATCCATTCGCGGAAACGAGATGCCTGCATCTCCTATCAGAAAACTGGCTCCTTTGGCAGACGCTGCCAAGCAACGCGGAGTCCATGTGTTTCACCTGAACATCGGACAGCCTGATCTGCCCACTCCTCAGGCCGCGATTGACGCGATACGCAATATTGATCGTAAAGTGCTGGAATATAGCCCCAGTGCAGGTTATCGTAGCTATCGCGAAAAATTAGTGGGATATTATGCAAAGTTCAATATCAACCTTACAGCAGACGATATAATCATTACATCGGGAGGTTCGGAAGCCGTACTTTTTTCCTTCCTTTCCTGCCTGAATCCGGGAGATGAAATTATCGTTCCGGAACCTGCATACGCTAACTATATGGCATTTGCAATCTCTGCCGGAGCAAAGATTCGCACTATTGCTACGACCATTGAAGAAGGCTTTTCCCTTCCGAAAGTAGAGAAGTTTGAAGAACTGATTAATGAGCGTACGAAAGCGATTCTTATTTGTAACCCAAACAATCCTACCGGTTATTTGTATACACGTCGTGAAATGAATCAGATTCGTGACTTGGTAAAGAAGTACGATTTATTCCTTTTCTCTGATGAAGTATATCGTGAGTTTATATATACCGGTTCTCCATATATTTCTGCCTGCCATCTGGAAGGTATTGAAAATAATGTAGTACTGATTGATTCGGTATCAAAACGATATTCCGAATGTGGTATCCGCATTGGTGCGTTGATTACCAAAAACAAGGAGATACGCGATGCTGTCATGAAGTTCTGTCAGGCTCGTTTAAGTCCTCCGTTGATTGGACAGATTGCTGCAGAAGCTTCTTTGGATGCTCCGGAAGAATATTCACGCGAAACGTATGATGAGTATGTAGAACGTCGTAAATGTCTGATTGACGGTTTGAACCGTATTCCCGGTGTTTATTCGCCCATTCCGATGGGAGCTTTCTATACAGTGGCCAAACTTCCGGTAGATGACTCCGATAAGTTCTGCGCATGGTGTCTTTCTGATTTTGAGTATGAAGGTCAGACTGTATTCATGGCTCCGGCTTCCGGTTTCTATACCACTCCGGGATCTGGAATCAATGAGGTTCGTATTGCTTACGTATTGAAAAAAGAAGATTTAACCCGTGCACTTTTTGTCTTGCAGAAGGCTTTGGAAGTGTATCCGGGAAGAACGGAATAAATTCTAGTATTAAGTATTAACCGTAGTTTCTGGGGTGTTTGTTGCTGCTACACTTAATACTTAATACCTAATACTTAAACAAATGTCTTTATCACTTTTCATAGCCCGGCGTATCTATCGTGAAAGCGATGGCGGAAAGCAGGTGTCACGTCCTGCGGTCCTCATTGCCATGGCGGGTATTGCTATTGGTTTGGCCGTAATGATTATTGCAGTGGCGGTAGTCATCGGGTTTAAAAGTGAAGTGAGAAATAAAGTTATAGGATTCGGGTCGCACATCCAGATAACTAATTTGGATGCGGTCAGTTCTTACGAAACCCATCCCATTGTGGTAGGAGACAGTATGATGACTGCTCTTGCTGATTATCCGGAGATAAGCCATGTGCAGCGTTTCTCTACCAAACCGGGTATGATTAAGACCGATGACGCTTTTCAAGGAATGGTGTTGAAAGGTGTAGGTCCGGAGTTTGACCCCCATTTTATAAAAGAGTATTTGGTAGAAGGGGAGATTCCTGTTTTCAGTGATTCAGTTTCTACCAATCAAGTACTTATCTCGAAAGCGTTGGCAACTAAAATGAAGTTGAAACTGGGAGATAAGATATATACCTATTATATACAGGATGATATTCGCGCTCGTCGCCTGACGATTGCCGGAATTTATCAGACGAATTTCTCCGAATACGACAACCTCTTTTTACTGACGGATCTTAATCTGGTGAATCGTTTGAACGGTTGGCAACCGGAACAGGTGACCGGTGTGGAATTACAGGTGAAAGATTATGATAGACTGGAAGATATAACCTATGAGATCGCAACTGATATTGACAACAGGCAAGATGAGTTGGGAGGTGTGTATTATGTGCGTAACATCGAACAACTGAATCCTCAAATCTTTGCTTGGCTTGATTTATTGGATTTGAACGTATGGGTGATTCTGATTTTGATGATAGGAGTTGCTGGCTTCACCATGATTTCCGGTTTATTGATTATTATCATCGAACGTACCAATATGATTGGGATTTTAAAAGCATTGGGAGCCAATAATTTCACGATTCGCAGAACCTTTCTTTGGTTTGCAGTCTTTTTGATTGGCAAAGGAATGTTTTGGGGCAATGCCATTGGCTTGGCATTCTGTATCCTTCAGTCTCAATTCGGATTCTTTAAACTTGATCCGGCGACTTATTATGTAGATACTGTTCCAGTTTCTTTTAATGTTTTACTTTTTATCTTGATTAATTTGGGCACTTTGTGTGCATCTGTATTGATGTTGATTGGTCCTTCATTTCTTATCACTAAGATCAATCCGGCAAGCTCCATGAGATACGAATAATCCTCTTTTTTCCTATCTGATTTTTACTGCAAAAATAATTTGGTCCATTGCGTGATGTGGAGTGAATAATATGTCTATATTTGCGCCCAATTTACTTAATATCCTCTTGTAGGTTTAATTTTTAACCATTATGAATAATGTGTTAATTCTGTTGGATAATCTGGATGACTGGAAACCGTATTATGAGACAAGTAGTGTCCTGACTGTTTCCGACTATCTAAAAAACAAGCCGGTGGAGAAAGACCGGAAGTTAGTTATTAATCTTAGCAATGATTACAGCTATAACTCTGAAGGGTATTACTGTTCGCTGCTAGCCCAAACGAGAGGACAGAAAGTCATTCCGGATGTTGATATCATCAACAAAATGGAGGCTGGAACGGGGGTGCGGATGGACCGTAGTCTGCAAGCCCTTTGTTATCAATGGATACAGAAGAATGACATCAAGGATGATATCTGGTACCTGAATATCTACTTTGGCAAATGCCGGGAAAAAGGTATGGAACGGATTGCGCGTTTTATTTTCGAGAATTACCCTTGCCCATTGTTAAGAGTGGCTTTGAATACTCATCCCAGAAATCAGATCGAGGGCATTCATTTTCTTCCCCTGAATCAGCTTAATGATGCAGAGCAGGATTTCTTTGCCAATACGCTGGATAACTTTAACAAGAAAATATGGCGTGCACCGAAGTCGGCAAAGGCTTCCCGTTACAGTCTCGCTGTATTGGTCGATCCACAGGAGAAATTTCCTCCCAGCAATAAAGGTGCTCTGCACAAATTGACGGAGGTAGCTAAGAAAATGAACATCCATGTGGAGATGATAACCGAAGATGATGCTATCCGTTTGCTCGAATTTGATGCCTTGTTTATTCGTACTACAACGTCGCTCAATCATTATACATTCCATTTGTCACAGTTGGCTGCACAAAACGGAATGGCTGTTATTGACGATCCGTTGTCTATCATTCGGTGTACGAACAAAGTGTATCTGAAAGAACTTTTTGAGAAGGAAAAGATATCTGCTCCTAAGTCTACATTGATTTTTCAATCCAACCATCATTCGTTTGAACAGATAAGCGAACTGGTAGGTGCTCCTTTTATCCTGAAAATACCGGATGGCTCTTATTCCATTGGTATGAAAAAAGTGTCGAACGAAGAGGAACTGCAAGCCAGTCTGAAGATACTGTTTGAAAAATCGGCTATCTTGCTGGCACAGGCATTTACTCCAACGGAGTTTGACTGGCGTGTCGGTCTATTGAACGGTGTACCGCTCTATGCCTGCAAATATTATATGGCGAAAGGACACTGGCAGATTTACTGTCACTATGATTCGGGCAGAAGCCGTTGTGGATTGGTAGATACGATTCCTATTTATCAGGTGCCTCGTGTGGTATTGGATACAGCTGTAAAGGCTGCCAATCTGATAGGAAAAGGGTTGTATGGAGTCGATCTGAAAATGGTGGATGATAAGGCTTATGTGATTGAAATCAATGACAATCCGAGCATCGATCATGGACTGGAAGATGCCATTATCGGTGATGAAATGTATTACCGTTTGTTGAATCACTTTGAACAAGTGCTAGAAACAAAACATTATTGATTATGGAGCCGATAATCGTCCGTAAAGCACAGCAGGCAGACATTCCCGCTATTTTGGAAATAGAGTGGGAGTGTTTCCGGGAAGACAGTTTTTCAAAAGAGCAGTTTGCCTATCTGATAAGCCGTTCGAAAGGAATTTTCTATGTGATGATGGAGGCGGATAGGGTGATCGCTTATGTCTCCCTGTTATTTCATGGGGGAACTCGCTATTTAAGAATCTATTCGATAGCTGTTCATCCGGATTATAGAGGAAGAGAACTGGGGCAGGTATTGATGGACCAGACGATTCAGACGGCCGGTGAATGTAAGGCTGCAAAGATTACGCTTGAAGTGAAAGTGACCAATACTTCCGCTATCGGGCTATATATGAAAAATGGCTTTATTCCTGTTGGAATAAAGCCATGCTATTATCACGATGGTTCGGATGCTATTTATATGCAGCGATTGATTTAACAATAAGTCTGTCTTCTCACGAAATCCGGTTTATCTTCTCATGAAATCTCCTTTTCCCCGGAAGAAACGGCAGAGTTTGAACTTCAATGACTGTACAGGTTGGATAAGGTCGAAAACAGGTAACGAGAAATAGTATTTTCGTCCTCCACCCATTTCTTTTGCCGTGCGGTTGATAATGACAGCTTGTACTGTAAAGCGCAGTAACCACATCAGGAATGCGATGCCTGCTACCAGCCAGTGGAAATTAAGTATCCCGAATACGATACCTGCTATACAGGCAATATAGAATAACAAACGGGAGAATGTCTCAAATCCCAGGAGGTAACGCTGTATTCCGTGGTAGAATCTGGCAGTAGCCATATAACTAACCTTTTCTTCTTTCCAATCTTTGTAGCGATATACGGGCTGTATCCGTGTGGTAGCGTTGAAGTCTGTTTCAACACGGGTGTTGGAGGAGGTAGCTAGCTCATTAATGAATAAATCATCTTCTCCACGTTGCAGATTCAGGTATTTGGAGAAACCTTTCTGTTGAAAGAATAGTTCTTTCCGGTAAGCCAGGTTGCGTCCGATACCGATATAAGGTTTTCCGGCCAGCGCGAATCCCAGATAGCGCAAAGACTGGAACAAAGTATCGAATGCAGTACGTTTGTGCAACCATCCTTTTGTGCGGTCGTATCCGCTATATCCCAACACAATTTGGGTCTGCGGAGTGAAATTACGTGCCATCAGTTTTAGCCACTGGTTGCTGGCGGGCATACAGTTTGTTTCCGTAAATACGAGCCAGTCATGTTTGCTGGCTTTGATGCCTAACGTTAGAGCCAGTTTCTTATGACTGATATAGCGTGCACTTTCGGGCGTAAAACTATGATAAAGATGAGGATATTTTTCTTCCATCACTCCCAGTATATCCTCGGTATCATCTGTGGAAGCATCATTGATGACAATCACTTCAAATTGTGGATAGTCCTGTTCCAGAATGGCAGGTAGAATTTTACGAAGATTTTCAGCCTCATTGCGTGCACAGAGAATCACGGAAAGTGGAGGCAGTTCTCGTATGAAATGCACCTCTTCTTTGCCTACAGCCTTATTGTGGACATGTATTCGATTGTACAGGCCGAAATAATAAATGAGCTGAATGATAAAAAGAATACCTGCCACCGATAAAAGAATCAGTTCGACAGTATTGAATGTAAATGTTTCCATCAAATTTTAGTGTCGTTTTTACAGCCGCAAAAGTACACAATTTTTCGGTAGTTTCGTCATCTCGATGGGAGGTTATTTCGCAAGTCGAGATATTCTTTCTTGAACATATCCACAAAAAGAAAGAATAATGAAAGCAGCAACGGACCGAAGATGACTCCCATAAACCCGAATATCGGCAGGCCGATGACTACTCCGAAAATAGTGATAAGCGGATGTGTATCCGCCATCTTCTTTTGAAGGATGAACCGGATAAGGTTGTCCGATTGCGATACGACGATAGCTCCATAGCCAAAAAGCCCGATGGCGTTGAACCAGTCTCCGCTGATGGCAAGATAAGCGGCTACAGGAAACCATACCAATGCCGTACCTACCATCGGAATGATGGTTGCAAAGCAGGTCAGGAATCCCAGCATCAGTATGTTGGGTGCTCCGAAAAGCAGATAGCCTATCATAGCCACGCCTCCCTGAATGATAGCCAGTAAGGGAATGCCGATAGCATTGGAACGGACAATCATATTGATTTCGTGAATGACTTCCTGCGTATTGGTTTCATTAAATGGCAGAATGTCATTGACATAAGCTTCCATCTTTTTTCCTCCAATCAGCATGAAGTAAAGCACAAAGATCATGACGAACAGGTTGATGGCAAGGCTGCTGATGCTTTCCATTATAATTTGTCCGATACGGGGAAGTATGGACATGATGAATGACAGCGTATCTTTTCCCAATACATCGTATCCTGTTTTCTCTTTGATGAATTCTGCTACCTGTTGAATAGGTGCAATATAGGTCTGTGGATCCAGATTGATATCCTGTAACTTGTTTGCCACCATCCAGACAGTCAATCCCAAAGGGATAAGAAAGACGAAAATCGTTTCTGCGGTAATCAACAGTGCGCTGATGCTTCGTTTCAGCTTTCGTTTTTCTACCAGATGATTCATCTGTCCGCGTACAAGAATGTAGATGGTGAGTGCTCCCAGCAATCCCCCCAGAAAAGGAGTGATTTGGCGGAAGATGATGACTCCCATAAACAGGATGATGACAATGAGGGAATATTTCCAGTATTGTTCTTTGGTGCTCATATCGTGTAAAATTCGTTTATATGATAATAAACACTCGAAGGCCGTGAAAGGTTTGTTTTACAGTGAAATGTCGATATGAAAAATTGTTTTACCGGGACGGCTTTCCAAAATAGACAAATGACCGTTGTGGTTACGGATGATTTGTCGGCAGAGACTTAATCCGATACCGGTTCCTTCGGATTTGGTGGTGAAGAACGGAATGAATATTTTTTCCTGCAGTTCATCGGGGATACCGGGACCATTGTCTGTGACGTCGATAGATATATGCTCGTCCCGATATGCATAAATTTCGATTGCTCCGTCTGTTCTTCCGTCTAACGCCTGAATGGAGTTTCTAAGGAGATTGAGCAGGACTTGGGATAGCTGGTTCTCGTCTCCATCCATGTCGATGAATTCCGGCTGACAGGTAAGTGTGAAATGAATCTGATTTTCCTGAAAATCGGTAGACAGGAGTTCTTGCAGATTTTGCAGGAGGGCTGTTAGTGAAAACCGTTTCCTTTCCGGTTGGGGCAGATAGGAGAGACGACGGAAAGATTCGGTAAATTCCAGCAGGCGTTCACTTTGTGCCTGGATGATATGAAGTCCGCGAAGTGTTTTTTCGCTGTTGTCCGGATATGCGGATAATGTTTGCGACAGGGAGATGATGGGAGCAATGGTGTTCATGATTTCGTGGGTAAGCACGTGGCTTAGCTTGTTCCATGATTCACTCTCTTTATCATTCAGTTCATTGCTGATATCCTTGATGGATAAGATGGTAATAGTTTCGTTCTGTAATTTCATCTGGTTTTGAGACAGACTAAGTCGTTCTTTCTTCTCTTTTTCCTGCAGGATAGGTTTCAGTTGGTCGTATTGGGCTAGTTGCTGGCATCCCAATAAAGTCAGTGCGGCACTGTTGGCCATCATTATTTTTCCGGAAGAATCCCATGCCAACACACCGCTAGGGACTTCTTCCAATAGCGAACGGTAGAAATGTTCCTGCTTTGAATATTCAGCTTGAGTTCGGATGAGCAGGGCATTGATACGGTTGAGTGAACGATTCAGCATTTCCTGTTCCCGGCTGACATTGTTTTCGGGGAAATAGAGCATATTGTCTTTGTCTTCTATCGCATCGAAGAAAAGGCGTAATTTTTGGTTGAAAGAGTTTAGCTTATTCACTAATCTTCCAATCTGAAACAAGGAGCAGATAACCAGTAATATCCCTATTACCACTCCTTGTTGGGAAATAATGAGCCATAGACCTGTTCCTGCGGTAGCAAGAATAAATAGGATATGTCCTAATGTGGTCCAATATATATGTCGGCTGAATAGCATACGGCTTAGGGCTTAAATCGTTTCAGTTTATTGTAGAGCGTTTGTCGGCTGATACCAAGTTGTTCGGCCGCAGCAGTCAGGTTTCCATTATTTTGCAAGATGGCCGTCTCGATGGCTTGTCGTTCCACTTCTTCCAGATTGGGCACCGCTTGGACTGTCTGTGGTTTCCAAGTCTGTTTCACCAGAATATCTTTAGGACGTATCACGTTGCTTTCGCATAAAATAACCGCCTTTTCGATGGTGTGTTGCAGTTCCCGGATATTGCCCGGCCAATGATAGAAGCGTAGCTTTTCAATCGTTTGCTCATGCATTCGCATTTCCGGTCGTTGATATTTGGAAGCGAAGCGATGAAGAAAAGCATCGATGAATAATAATAGATCATCTCCCCGTTCTCTCAAAGGGGGAATTTCCAGATGGATGGTATTGATGCGATAGAATAAGTCTTCGCGGAACAAACCTTCTTTAATCATCTCCGGTATGTCTTTGTTGGTGGCGGAGATGAGTCGGATATCAACGGGAATCACTTTGTTGCTTCCGATTCGGGTGATATTTCGGTTTTGTAGTACAGTCAGTAGTTTGGCCTGCAATGCAAGAGGGAGATTTCCGATTTCATCCATAAAAAGCGAACCACCATTGGCGGCTTCGAATTTACCCGGACGGCTTTCATAAGCATCAGTAAACGCTCCACGTTCGTGTCCGAAGAGTTCACTCTCAAAGAGCGATTCGCTGATAGCCCCCATATCGACACTAAGTAACTGACGGGTGTTTCGTGAAGATAAGCGATGTATTTCCCTGGCTAACATCTCTTTTCCTGTTCCGTTTTCTCCGGTTATCAGGATATTGGCATCGGTTTTGGCGATTTTAGTAACTACCTTAATTAGCTGTAGCATTGCAGGGGAATGACCGATCAACATTTCTGACTTATTCAGATTTTCATCACCGGATGCTTTCTGGGTTGATTTGGGAGAGTTTTTATGATGGGTTGGACGATTGTTTTGATAGGCTTCCTTTATTTTCTGTATCAGTATGTGGTTATCCCATGGTTTTAGTAGAAAATCTGTTGCACCATTCTTCAGTGCTTTAACGGCTAATTCTACATCACCGTAGGCGGTTAGCATAATAACGGGCAGTGAAGGGCGGATTTCATGGATATGTTTCAGCCAGTACAGTCCCTCGTTACCATTGTTGATTCCTGCTGAAAAGTTCATATCCAGAATCACAATATCAATCGGAGTGGTAGATAAGATGGTCGTGATTTGATTAGGATTGGCAGCTGTGCGGACTGTGCTGAACACATTCTCGAGTAATAACTCCAGTGAGGCTAATACACTCTTATTGTCGTCTACAATTAAAATCGTTCCTGTTTCCATACGCAAGATTGGGGGCTCTGTCCGTTGAATGTTCCTTTTAAGTTTCCGGGTAAAGGTATCTGTTTTTGATTTTCTTTGCAAGGGAGTGTCCAATAATTAGACGTTTTCATACAAAGTTTATGCTGGAATGAGTCAGAACGAGTTAGAATAGGGTAGAATAGAGGGATTCTCTCGGTAATGTCCAATTATTGGACGTTAGGGCGTTTAATTTTTGGACGGTGGAAGAATTATGTAATTTCTATTTGTTTTATAATCAATTATTTATGATTTGTGGCATTGCATTTGCTTTTATCATCCTGCTATCACACAATCATATATTATAAAGGATGAAAAGATTTCTTTTACTACTATTGCTTTCAGTGCCGGTTTTCCTGCTAGCCCAATCCGCTATGAGTTTGGACGATTGCATTCGTTTGGCTTATAAACAGAATCCGGCTGTACGTAACGGAGTTATCGGCATAAAGGAAACGAAAGCGGATTATATAGCTTCTGTCGGTGCTTTCCTGCCGCACATAGTGGTTAATGCGGAAACAGGCAAACGATTCGGACGTTCGCTGGATCCTGACACCAATGGGTATACCAGTGAATCTTTTGAAGAGGGAACGGTGGGACTTGATATGACACTTTCCTTATTTGAAGGCTTTTCGCGTATCAATCAGGTGCGTTTCCGGAAAATGAACAAAGAACGTAGTGAATGGGAGCTGAAAGAGAAACAGAATGAACTGGCCTATCAGGTGACGGATGCTTATTACAAACTGATTCTGGAGAGAAAATTGCTCGATCTTGCTTTGGAACAAAGCCGGTTGAGCGAAAGGTATTTGAAACAGACAGAGGTCTTCGTGGAACTGGGATTGAAATCAGCTTCCGATTTACAGGAGGTGAAAGCACGCCGGGAGGGAGATATTTATCGTTATCAGTCGCGCGAAAATAGCAGTCGGATCGCTTTATTGCATCTGAAACAATTAATGAATATCCAGCCGGGCGACACACTCGCTATTCTGGATACGATTACAGCATCCCAATTACCACCATATTCTGTTTCGACTGTGGAAACTCTATACGCACAATCTATCGAAATATTGCCCTCCATACGTATGATTGATTTGAAACAAAAAGCAGCTCATAAAGAGTATGCGATAGCGGGAGGAGCTTTCTCACCCTCTGTCTTTGCTCGTTTCACCGTCGGTTCCAATTATTATAATACAGCTTTCTCGGCCAGACAATTGCGTGATAATATAGGAAAATATGTGGGTGTTGGCATCTCCTTTCCCCTGCTAAGCGGTTTGCAACGTTTGACCAATCAGCGCAAGCTGAAATTGAATATGTATCGGCTCAAAAACGAAGAAGAACTTGAAAAACAACAATTATATACGGATATTGAGCAAACACTCCTTTCTCTTCACACCGGATATAGTGAACATCAGCAGGCATTATCACAACTTGACGCTGAAACACTGGTACTGAAAGAATCCGAACGGAAATGGGAAGAGGGATTGATTTCCGTCTTTCAACTGATGGAAGCCCGTAACCGGTTTATTGCTGCCAAAGCAGAACTGGTTCGTGTACGCTTGCAAATAGAAATGATGATGAAACTAGAAAAATATTATCGACAAGGAACTTTTTTATAAACCATTATGGATACACTTATTGAACGAAAACCCGGCATCAATCGCAAACGTCTTTATTGGGTCGGTGGGGTAATGCTCGGACTTGCTGTGATTGCCTATTTTATTTTCAGAGATACAGCCTCTTCTATGGCAGTGGAGAAAGACCGGCTGACAATTGCTACTGTCGAGCAGGCCGAGTTCAGTGATTATATCCGTGTGATTGGTCAGGTCATGCCTAGCCGGATTATCTATATGGATGCCATCGAGGGCGGTCGTGTGGAAGAGCGCCTGAAAGAAGAGGGAGCTATGGTAAAGGCCGGTGATGTGATTCTGCGTCTTAGCAACCCATTGCTCAATATCGGTATCATGCAGAGTGAAGCCGATCTTGCTTATCAGGAAAACGAGTTGCGTAATACCCGGATTAGTATGGAGCAGGAACGACTGCAACTGAAACAAGAACGTATTGGCCTGAATAAAGAGCTTATCGGGAAGCAACGCCGTTATGAGCAGTATAAACGTTTGGTAAACGAACAACTGATAGCACGTGAAGACTATCTCCAGGCAGAGGAAGAATATATAGCAGCCAAAGAGCAACTGGCTGTTATTGACGAACGTATCCGGCAGGATCATATTTTTCGGGAAAGTCAGATAGGCAGTCTTGACGAGAATATACGTAATATGAAACGGAGCTTGGCATTGGTTCGTGAGCGTTTGGAAAACCTGAAAGTGAAAGCTCCGATCGACGGACAGGTAGGAAACCTGAATGCGCAAATCGGGCAATCTATTTCTGCCGGCGAACATATCGGGCAAATCATCACTTCCGACCTTAAAGTACAGGCACAGATAGACGAGCACTACGTAGAACGGGTACTTCCCGGACTTCCTGCCGACTTTACCCGTGACGGAGAAACCTATAAACTGGAAGTGACTAAACCTTATCCTGAAGTGAAAGACGGTCAGTTTCGTACAGACCTCAATTTTATATCCGAACGACCGGAGAATATCCGTGCCGGACAGACTTATCACATAAACCTGCAATTGGGTGATCCGGCACAAGCTATTCTGGTTCCCCGTGGCGGATTCTTTCAAATTACCGGGGGCCGATGGATGTACGTTGTCGATGAAAGTGGTACATTTGCCACGCGGCGCCCTGTGAAGATAGGACGGCAGAATCCACTGTATTACGAGGTGACAGACGGTTTGTCTCCGGGTGAGAAAGTAATCATATCCGGCTATGAATTATTTGGAGACAATGAGAAACTAATACTAAAATAATGAATAATTATTATGATTAAAACAGAAAAACTATCTATGCTTTTCACCACAGAAGAGGTGCAGACAAAAGCATTGAATGATGTCACCTTACAGGTGGAACAAGGAGAATTTGTAGCGATAATGGGACCGTCAGGATGCGGCAAATCCACCTTGCTGAATATTCTCGGTACATTGGATTCTCCGACTTCCGGTTCTTACTTTTTTGAGGGGAAGCAAGTCGATAAAATGACTGAAAACCAGTTGACTGCTTTGCGGAAAGGCAATCTGGGCTTTATCTTTCAGAGTTTCAACCTGATTGACGAACTGACCGTGTATGAGAATGTGGAACTGCCACTTGTCTATCTGGGTATGAAGACTCTCCAACGGAAAGAACGAGTCAATAAAGTGCTCGAAAAAGTCAACCTGTTACATCGTGCGAATCATTATCCCCAGCAGTTATCCGGCGGACAGCAACAGCGTGTAGCCATTGCCCGTGCCGTAGTGACCGAATGTAAACTACTGCTGGCCGACGAACCTACCGGAAATCTGGATTCGGTGAATGGCATCGAAGTGATGGAACTGTTGAGCGAACTCAACCGTCAGGGAACCACAATCATTATCGTCACCCACTCACAGCGGGATGCGAAGTATGCACACCGGGTCATCCAACTATTGGACGGACAGATTGTAGCCGAAAACATCAACCGTCCGCTGGAAAAGAAAACGTCATCTAAAAACGAAACCGTATGATAGGGAATTACTGGAATAGTGCCTATCGGAATCTGATGAAGCGGAAGAAGTTCAGTTTCATCAATATCTTTGGATTGGCAATCGGAATGGCATCGGCATTACTGATGCTAACCTATGTCACTTTTGAGTTCAGCTTTGATAAAATGCACACGAAATATGCCCATATCTATCGGGTGCAAAGCACTTTTCATGAAGGGGAAGTCCTGACCGATTACTGGGCGACCAGCTCTTTCGGATATGCCTCGGCCATGAAAGAGAATCTTGCCGGAATCGAAGATTATACCCGTATCGCTACCCATCTCCAACCGGAGCAGATTGTGAAATATGGCGAACTGACATTACGGGAGAATCAGATAGCCTATGCCGATCCGGGCTTCTTCCGTCTTTTTGATTTCGAACTTCTGAAAGGGGATAAAAAGACTTGTCTCTCCATGCCCCGGCAAGTGGTAATCACCGAACGTATTGCCCGTAAGTATTTCAAAGATGAAGACCCTATCGGCAAAATTCTGATCTTTACCGGAACGTATGATAAAGTATCGTGCGAAGTGACCGGAGTCATGAAAGAAATGCCCTCCAACTCACACATTCATTATAATTTTCTGATTTCCTATGCCTCTCTGCCTCAATATATGCAGGAATACTGGTATAAGCATGAAGCCTATACGTATGTTTTGCTCGATTCACCGGAAAGAAAAGCGGAGATAGAAAAAGAATTTCCTGTGATGGCGGAGAAATACAAGACAGAGGAAGCACTGAAAAATAAGACGTGGGGCGTGTCTTTAATTCCCTTGGCAGATATACATCTCACCCCACAGATAGGCTATGAGACGGAAACCAAAGGAAATCGTTCTGCTATGATCGCCCTGATTTTTGCGGCTGTCGCTATTCTGGTTATTGCCTGGATTAACTATATCAATCTGACCGTAGCACGTTCGATGGAGCGTGCTAAAGAAGTGGGAGTGCGCAGGGTAGTGGGAGCTTTCCGCCAACAGTTGATTTATCAATTCCTGTTTGAGGCCTTGGTTATGAATCTGATAGCTTTCATATTAGCTGTGGGATTAATAGAACTGGTTCTTCCACATTTCAACCAATTGGTAGGACGTACAGTTACGTTTTCTGTCTGGTTCATGGATTACTGGTGGATTTTGCTGGTTCTCGTTTTTATAGCCGGAATATTTATTTCCGGGTATTATCCGGCATTGGCTTTGTTGAATCGCAAACCTATAACCTTGTTGAAAGGGAAGTTTTTGCATAGCAAGTCAGGCGACCGAACCCGTCAGGTACTGGTGGTTGTCCAGTATACAGCTTCCATGATTTTACTTTGTGTTACATTGATTGTTTTTGCACAGCTGAATTTTATGCGCAATCAATCTTTGGGAGTGAAAACCAGCCAGACATTAGTGGTTAAGTTTCCGGGACATACAGAGGGGCAGAATATCAAGTTGGAAGCAATGAAAAAAGCAATCGCGCGTCTTCCTCTGGTCCATCGGGTTACTTTTTCCGGTGCCGTGCCGGGCGAAGAAGTGGCCACATTCCTTTCCAATCGTCGCACCAATGACGCTTTGAAGCAGAACCGTCTTTATGAGATGCTGGCTTGTGATCCTGATTATGCGGATGCATACGGTTTGCAGATAGTAGCCGGAAGAAGTTTCTCCGAAGAATATGGTGATGATGTCGATAAACTGGTGATTAATGAAACAGCTGTACGTAATCTGGGATTTGCTTCCAATGATGAGGCGATAGGCGAGTTGGTAACAGTGGAATGTACTGATGCGCCGATGCAGATTATCGGAGTGGTGAAAGATTATCATCAGCAGGCGTTGAGCAAGAACTATACACCTATCATGCTGATTCATAAAGATAAAATTGATTGGTTGCCCCAGCGTTATATCTCTGTTGTGATGGCTTCCGGAAATCCCCGTGAACTGGTATCTCAAGTGCAAGAGATCTGGAATCAGTATTTCGCGGATTCCAGCTTTGATTATTTCTTCCTCGATCAGTTCTTCGACCACCAATATCGGCAAGACGAGGTTTTCGGAGCGATGATCGGTTCGTTCACCGGATTGGCAATCTTTATTTCCTGTCTCGGACTTTGGGTATTAGTCATGTTTTCCTGTTCCACCCGCACCAAAGAGATGGGAATACGTAAAGTGTTGGGAGCTTCCCGCTGGAATCTTTTCTATCAGTTGGTCAAAGGATTTTTCCAGTTGATTTTGATTGCAGTTGTTATAGCTCTTCCGGTAGCTTGGTTTAGTATGAATGCCTGGTTAAGCCATTATGCTTTCCGTACCGATCTCAAAGCGTGGTTCTTTATAGTACCTGTATTGCTGATGCTGTTTATCTCATTTGTGACAGTGGCTTTCCAGACAATGAAAATAATAATGAGCAAACCTGCTCGTTCATTGCGATATGAGTAATCTCTGAATCTACTCCATCGGATATTCGTTAATATCCGATGGATTTATGTTAAATGTTAACGAAACTGTTACTTCTATTAAACCATGTTATAAGATACGCTACTTGAGCCTGAAAATTTGGAGATATGCAGAAAGTCCGTATCTTTGCAATGTGTTTTTCATAGTATTAGATTTAAGGTTAACAAAAGATTGGCTGTCTGGGATAGATAGCCTTTTTTTATGTTCTTTTCCCAGCAAAAACATAGCGTCACTATCCGGTCGGGATGGTTACCCTATCCCACGAATATACCGTCACTATCATAAGTGGATACCGTCACCATGTTTAAAATGAATTTTTCTATCCTTTCTGTTATTCTATCATTCCCATCCTATCGTGAGTTGTCAATAAAAGGTTCTTCGTCAAATTTGGTGGTACTTCTTCTATTGTGAATAAATAATCTTCGCTCTCAGTAGTTTAATTCCTGCC
>NZ_JBDFVF010000055.1:0-25995 GCF_040913205.1 Bacteroides sp. MSSM.1001136sp1_RTP21357st2_D2_RTP21359_211015
AAAAGGCTAATGACTAAAAAGGGATCATTAGCCTTTTTATTTTAATACACTATATAGAATCGCGGAGACGCTTACTTTGGAAATGAAATATGTCACAATGGCTATTAGAATTTCTTATCAAGCCCTCAAATAGCTATGCTTTAGATAGGCTAAAGCGTAGCTATCCGTTCCCTAAAGCTATGCTTTAGGAAGGTGAAAAACCTGTATCGAAAAACGTAATTAATAAGAAATATAACCCTTTCACAATAGACAGCGGCTGTCTTAAAATAAATCATTGGCTGGTTTAAAATAAATATCCCAATGACTGAATTCAGTCATTGGGATATTTATTTTAAACACTTAGATGTTTATTATGAATTCCTCGCTGAAGAAGGCATCAACATTTAATATTCAACTCATTCAAAACCTTGCGTATTGCCTCAAATGTGGTAATGCGAGTAGGAACTAGTGGCAACCGAAGTTTATTCTCGATCATACCCATGGCATTCAACATTGATTTTACTCCTGCCGGATTTCCATCAACAAACAATAAATTGAATAATTCCGTGAATCGATGGTGAATGGTTAATGCATTGGCAAAGTCTCCTTGAAGCGCCAGGCGCGTCATACGGCTAAATTCACGAGGAAAAGCATTACCGATTACTGAAATCACACCAACGGCTCCCAATGTAATAAGCGGAAAGGTTATACCATCATCTCCGGAGATTACATTGAAATTTTCCGGTTTATTTTTAATAATATCATCCATTTGCGTAATATTGCCGGATGCTTCTTTAATAGCAACTACATTCTTAAAATCGCGGGCAATCCGCAAAGTAGTTTCAGCAGTCATATTTACCCCCGTACGTCCCGGAACATTATACAATACGATGGGGAGCTCCGTAGCTTCCGCAATCGCTTTATAATGCTGATAAATACCTTCTTGAGAAGGTTTATTATAATACGGCACAACAGACAATATGGCATCAACTCCTGTGAAATCATCATTTTTCAATGTTTCTACAATAGCACGAGTATTATTACCACCTACACCCAACAGAATAGGAATTCTTCCGTTAACGCGGTCAATTACCATCTTTTTTATAGTTTTCTTTTCTTCCTCGGTCAGAGTCGGTGTTTCAGCTGTAGTCCCCAGCACACACAAGAAATCCGCATTATTCTGTAATAGATAGTCCACCATACGCATCAACGCGTCATAGTCAACGCTCTCATCCTCTTTGAAAGGAGTAATCAGTGCTACCCCCATTCCTTTCAATTTAGTCTGTATCATGAGTTTTAATTATAATCTCTAATTTATTTAGCCGCAAAAGTACGAATATTTTTCTTATCTTACGATATAAGTTTCAGAAATTCGTCTTCGCTTAATATGGTTATTCCAAGTTTTTTTGCTTTTTCAAGCTTTGCAGGTCCCATATTGTCCCCAGCCAGTATAAAACTTGTTTTCGCAGAAATGCTTCCTACATTTTTCCCTCCGTTTTTCTCGATAAGCTCTTTATATTCGTCACGTGAATGATGAACAAACACACCGCTGATAACGATAGACTGGCCCGCTAACTTATCCGTATATCCGCTTAAATCTTCTTCGGTGCGATAAAGCTGCAGTCCGGCCTCTTTTAGCTTGGCAACTAACTCACGATTAGACTCATTCGCAAAATATGCAAGTATACTCTGGGCTATTTTTTCTCCGATTTCATCGATACTTACCAATTTTTCAAGATCTGCCTGTTGCAGATCATCTATATTCTCAAACGATTTTGCTATCTTTTTGGCCACAGTCTCACCAACAAAACGAATTCCCAAAGCAAAAATAACACGTTCGAAAGGAACGGTTTTACTTTGTGCAATCCCCGTTACAATGTTCTCCGCCGATTTTTCTCCCATACGATCCAAACCTTTGATATCATCAGCTGTGAGTTTATATAAGTCGGCCGTATTTCTAATTAACCCCAAGCGATAAAACATATCCACGGTTTCCGGTCCCAATCCATCAATATTCATAGCCTTTCGACTAATAAAATGCTCGATTTTGCCTTTGATTTGAGGAGGACACGCTGTTTCATTAGGGCAATAATGAGCGGCTTCCCCTTCATACCTGACTAATTTACTACCACATTCGGGACAATTGACGATGAATCGAACCTTCTCCCCAAGCATAAAACTACGTGCATCTTTATCTACTCCCGTAATCTTAGGAATAATTTCACCACCTTTTTCCACATAAACCATGTCTCCGATATGCAAATCAAGTCCTTCGATGATATCCGCATTATGTAAGGATGCACGTTTTACGACAGTTCCCGAAAGCTGTACAGGGTCCAGATTAGCTACCGGAGTGACTGCTCCGGTTCTTCCTACCTGATAGGTCACCTTATTCAATCGGGTCAATGCACGTTCTGCCTGGAATTTATAGGCAATAGCCCATCGAGGAGACTTAGCCGTAAAACCCAAATTTTTCTGTTGTCTCAAACTGTTCACCTTCAAAACAATCCCATCAGTGGCAACCGGTAGATTTTTACGTTCTACATCCCAATAGTTGATAAATTCAAAGACCTCCTCCAATGTCTGGCACTTACGCGTCAAATCAGAGATTTTAAAGCCCCATTTTGCCGCTTCCTGAAGATTTTCATAATGTCCGTCACAAGGCAGATTATCTCCCAATAAATAATATAAATAAGCATCCAGCTTGCGAGAAGCTACAATAGAAGAATTTTGCAACTTCAATGTACCGGACGCCGCATTTCTTGGATTGGCAAAAAGCGGTTCTTCACGTGCCTCTTTTTCCCGATTCAACTCTTCAAACACTTCCCATGGCATAAGAATTTCCCCACGTATCTCAAAAGAAGCGGGATAATTATCACCATGTAATACAAGCGGGATAGAACGGATTGTTTTCACATTATCCGTCACATCATCGCCTTTTTCTCCATCTCCACGGGTGACGGCACGAACCAACTTCCCATTTTCATAGGTCAACGAAATAGAAGTACCGTCATATTTCATTTCACAACAAATCTCGAAATCCTCATTTAGCGCTTTACGGACACGATCGTAGAAGTCCGTCACTTCCGCTTCCGAATATGTATTTGCCAATGACAGCATAGGATATTTATGAGCCACTTGCGTAAAATTCTTGTTCAAGTCGCTCCCCACGCGCATAGTGGGTGAATTTTCATCTTTATATTCCGGATGTGCTTGTTCCAGATCCTGAAGTTCACGCATCTTATCGTCAAACTCTTTATCCGAGATTTCAGGAGCATTCAACACATAATAATTATAATTATGCCGATGAAGTTCGGCACGCAATTCCTCTATTTTTTCTTTTATATCCATATTTCTTCGATTGTTTAAGGCAAAAATACATGTTTATCTTTGAATATTTGTACTTTTGCGAAAAATTAAAAGATTATGCGCATTGATATTATAACAGTTTTACCCGAAATGATTGAAGGTTTCTTCAATTGTTCTATCATGAAACGAGCTCAAGATAAAGGACTTGCAGAAATACACATTCACAATTTACGTGATTACACCGAAGATAAATATCGTCGTGTCGATGATTATCCTTTTGGAGGATTTGCCGGAATGGTGATGAAAATAGAACCTATCGAACGCTGCATCAATGCTCTAAAGGCAGAACGTGACTACGATGAAGTTATCTTCACGACCCCTGACGGAGAACAATTCAACCAACCGATGGCCAACACTCTCTCTCTGGCACAGAATCTCATTATTCTTTGCGGACACTTTAAAGGCATCGATTACCGTATTCGCGAACATCTGATTACTAAAGAAATCAGTATCGGCAATTATGTATTAACAGGAGGAGAACTAGCGGCAGCAGTGATGGCAGATGCTATCGTACGTATCATTCCCGGAGTCATCTCCGATGAACAATCCGCACTTTCCGATTCTTTCCAGGATAATTTGCTGGCAGCACCTGTATATACACGACCTGCTGATTATAAAGGCTGGAAAGTTCCCGATATTCTATTATCCGGGCATGAAGCAAAGATCAAAGAATGGGAACTGCAACAGTCCCTGGAACGCACCAGAAAACTTCGTCCCGACCTATTAGGGGAGTAAAATAAAGTGTAAATAAAAACGACGGTGAAGATTACGTAAATCCTCACCGTCGTTTTTATTTTATCTTCAATCTAAAGATTCTGTCCGTAGACAATTCCTCTAAACACGAACTTCTTTTTCATCTGCCACTACCTGCCTGTTTATCCTTTCTTTATTTAAAAGAGAAATAGCATTTTTCTTGCAGACTTAATGCGAAGGGTTATTGTATGTTTTCAATTATACCTCAAGCGCACCAATTATTTCCTTTACAGACTTACATCCGTGTCTTTCCAGGTAATTATTTATACCATCTTCCACTTTAATAGTCACAGCAGGATCTATGAAATTTGCCGTACCAATTTGGATGGCCGTCGCACCTGCAAGCATGAATTCAACAGCATCTTTCCAGTCCATAATACCTCCCAATCCAATGACAGGAATATTTACCACCTTGGCAACTTGCCATACCATACGTAATGCGATAGGTTTTACGGCTGCTCCCGACATTCCGCCTGTTATAGTTGACAAAATAGGGCGTTTACGTTCCGCATCAATCGCCATACCCAGCAATGTATTGATTAATGACACGCTATCCGCACCACTTTCTTCTGCTGCACGAGCTATTTCAGTGATGTCCGTAACGTTCGGGGAGAGTTTTACGATAAGTGTCTTTTTGTAAGCTGAACGCACTGCTTTTACTACTTCTGACGCCCCTTTTGCTGACACACCAAAAGCCATACCACCTTGCTTTACATTAGGGCAAGAGATGTTTAGCTCTATAGCAGGAATTTTGTCAAGTTCATTAATGATTTCAGCTGTTTTTACATAATCTTCGATGGCAGATCCCGAAACGTTTACAATCATATTCGTTTGGATGTCTTTTATACGGGGATATATATGCTCCACAAAGTAATCAACACCCTTATTTTGCAGTCCTACAGCGTTTAACATCCCAGAAGGAGTCTCTGCCATACGCGGATAAGGGTTTCCTTCACGTTTGTGAAGAGTAGTTCCTTTTACAATAATACCACCTATTCGCGCTATATCAATGAAGTCGGAGAACTCTTCACCATATCCAAATGTACCAGATGCTGTCATCACCGGGTTTTTCATTTGTAATTCACCAATGTTTACACTTAAATCTGCCATAGTAGTTTATTTATATTAAAAACAGGACCTTCTTTACATACACACAAATGACCTTCTGTCGTATTTTCCACACAACATAAGCATGCTCCGATACCACAAGCCATTGTATTTTCCAAAGATACTTCACATTCTATCTGATTACTTTTGGCATATTTTGCCACAGCCACCATCATCGGTTTGGGACCACAAGTGTAAATCTGCTCAAATCGTACCTTATTTAATATAGAATGTTGGGTAACATATCCTTTTTCTCCATGGCTACCATCTTCCGTGGTGGTATATACCTCTCCATATTTGGCAAACTCTTCCAGCTGCAACAGATCTTTGTCGCTACGGGCACCTAACAGGAACGTAGGTTTATGGCCTTTTTTAGCCAACTGCTCACCTAAATAAAGCATAGGGGCTGTTCCGACACCTCCACCAACTAATAAGAGCTTATCAGAAGCCTCCAGAGGCATTGTATATGCATTTCCCAGTGGAAGCACTACATTTATTGTTTCACCGGGATTAACCTCTGCCAAACGTCTTGTTCCATCACCAACCAGCTGGATCAGAAACCAGACCTCATTTCGCTGTTTATCTACAAAATTAATAGAAATGGGACGCCGTAAGAATGTAGTAGGCGAACCGTCCACCCGGAGTTCGGCAAACTGCCCAGGTAACATTTCGGGCAGTAATGACTGAGAGGTCAATTTTAGCAATACATAGTTTGCATTCAATCTGATATTCTCGGTCACTGTCAGATCTAAAATAAATTTCTTCATGTATGGATATAAAAGTATAAATTCGTATTCCGGGTGCAAAGATACAGGAAATTGCTCAAACCACCGATTTTACTCTTCATTTTTCAGGTCGAAACGTCTCATAGGTATTATCATCGAAAAATATTCTTATTTCCGTGATTTTCCTGGCAGGCTTTTCTATATACCTAATCTCCTGTTTTACAATCTCTTTGGGGGCATTTTCGGCGTTTCTTAACGGCGTTTCCTTGCGATTTTCCGGAAGAGTCGGTTCTTTGGACGGATTTACGGGATTCTCGTCGAATAAAGAAGGCAGATAATCGTGATTAGAAGAAGAAAAGGAAGTTCCTTCTTCAGACACCATCATTTCGCCCTTACCATAAAGCAACCATTCAAGATTTACATAGTCATACTTTTGATGAACCTTCATAACGACCTCTAAGCTGGGTTTATTCCGATCATTTAAAATATGAGAGAGAGTAGATTGTTGCACTCCAATTGTTTCAGCAAAAACTCTAGGAGGAACTTTTTCTCTTTCCATTATCATTCTGATTCTGTCTTTTATTTCCATACTACCTTCTTTTTATTACAATTGTATGTGTTATGTACCTATTTCACAAAAATACGCACTATCTCATTGATTATACAAAGGTAAATAATTAGATTCACAAAAGCAAATTACAAATATAAAAATATTAATATTACAAAAGTGTATTATATTATACAAATCGAATATTACGCTTGTATATAGAATAAAACGAGTTATTATAAGCATATAGCTTTAGTTTAATTATATATCATAAAATACAGATATACAACCATATATATAACACAAATGAAACTCAAATAGAGACATTCACAAATATACATACCACATATAGAAGGCTCTTATAGCACTAATTGATATAATAAACTATATAATCTTGATTTATAATAAGATAATAGAGATAAAAGTATTTGTTAATGCCTGAAAAACTACATTTGTATATAGGGTATTATTTTTGTAAATGCATAAATATATTATTGTAAACACCATCTTTTGATTACATTTGGAATTCATTCACATAAATATACGACACATTTGTAACCACATAAATACACAAAAGTAAATATTGATAGTTGCAAAAGCAATAAAAGGAAGGGATCAACTCATACTTTACCAATGTATATTGCTATTTTTTTCTAATCATCCTTTACAATCTTCTCTAAAAAGAGAATCCTTGCAATATTTCCGTACCGATCTCCACTTATTTATTTTTTTTCAATTCTAGGAAGCTCATTTTTAGCATAAACAAATGAAATACAAATACTTACCCCTATAATTCAGATTCTATTTTTCTATTAAACTAGAAAAAATAGGCTTATAGTAATCAAAAATACTCTGGATTATCAAAATGACACTAATGGATGATTTTAGAGAAAAGAAAAAATCTCCATTCTCACTATAAAACGATACCTTTAAAATCCAAAATGCTTTTTTGATAAACTCAAGAATAAGTAAACTTTTCTCGTTTAAAAATTAAAGCTCCTATTTAAAAGAAAAAGTTTCCTTGAAGATAGATCAATACAAAATTCTAAAAATATACTTTGTGTAGTTCGTTAAATGGGTAACTCTATAAAACTACAAAAGGAGTAAATCTATTTGTAAAATAATCACTGGCATTGTGAAAGTCTTTTTTATAATGGAAGTAATTGCGGGAATACAAAAAAAAAGACATATACTTCCCGTTTCTATCTACGGTAAAAGTATATGTCTGATTATATAGGTAATTCTTAATCCTACTTAATGCAAAATTTTGAACACTAATTCACGAAGAATATCTCCATCTGTCATAGAACTATTTTGGACTCCTTTGGATTTTGCATCAGCATATCGTATTTCTCCAACAATCTGCATCGTCTTTACTCCGCTATATTTTCGCATTGCTGCCATATAATCCCGGGCCTGCCAGGGAGTTCTTAGTCCTAGCATATTTGCGATCCCTTGCTCTGATTTATCCGGTGCATAATAAGCCAACATTAGATTGGAGTAAAAGCTGAATAATAAAGACAGCGTCATTTGGATTGGGTTAGTTTTCGGATTTTCCTCAAAATATTTTATTATCTTATTTGCTTTCAATATATCCTTTTCCACTAAAGCACTGCGCAATTCAAAGTTATTATAATCTTTGCTTATGCCTATGTTTTTTTCTATCTGTTCAGGAGTTACGCGTTTTTGCCCGGCAGGTAAAGTGATAATCAACTTTTCAAGTTCTCCGGTCAGACGACTCAAATCTGAACCTACAAAATCAGCAAGCATAACAGTTGCTTTAGGTTCCATATCAACTCCTTTCCGTTTCATATATGAAGCTATAAAACCGGGAAGTTGTGCATCCTTTATTTTTTTAGATTCAAACAGTACACCAACTTTGTCCACCTCGGCAGCCAGCTTCTTTCTACGATCCAACGTTCCATGCTTATGGCATATCACTAAAATGGTGGAAAGCAAAGGCTTTTGAAGATAATACGACAACTCTTCCATATTACGTACCGCCTGTGCTTCCTTAACTACTACTACTTGGTGTTCCGACATCATGGGATAACGCTTTGCAGCATTTATAATCGTTGCCACATCCACATCAGCCCCATACACAACAGTCAGGTTGAATTCTTTTTCCGTCTCACTCAACACATTATCCGTTATGTAATCTGCAATCAAGTCGATATAATACGACTCTTCTCCCATCAGGTAATAGATAGGGCGATACTGCTTTGCTCTCAATTCCTTGAGGATGTCATCACAGGTCAGTTCTTGTTTTGCCATATATAATTTTCAGAAAGACCGGATTACCAGTCGAATTTCAAGTGTTTAACAGTTTTCTTTTCATCAATAATCATGCGCAAAGAAGCAATACCAATTTCAACATGCTCTTCTACATAATTTCTGGTAACCAAATTATCACTTCTATCTGTTTTTACTCCGTCGGGGGTCATTGGCTGATCGGACACTAATAATAATGCGCCGGTAGGAATATGATTGGCAAAGCCACAACTGAACAAAGTTGCAGTTTCCATATCAACTGCCATAGCCCGGGTCTTTTTCAGATATTCTTTGAATACATCATCATGTTCCCAGATACGGCGGTTGGTGGTATATACGGTACCGGTCCAATAGTCACGGCCTTTGTCACGGATGGATGAAGAAACGGCACGCTGCAACATAAATGCAGGTAATGCAGGAACTTCGGGAGGAAAATAATCGTTAGAAGTTCCCTCTCCACGGATAGCTGCAATAGGGAGAATCAAATCGCCAAGCTGATTTTTCTTGTCGATGCCACCACATTTTCCCAAAAACAAACAAGCCTTGGGTTGAATAGCTCCCAGCAAGTCCATGATGATGGCAGCGTTAGGACTTCCCATACCAAAGTTAATCATAGTGATGCCTTCGGCAGAAGCAGAAATCATATTTGCATCCCTTCCTAAGATGGGAACATTAAACTGATTTGCGAAAATCTCGACGTACTTGTTGAAGTTAGTCAACAGAATATACTCTCCAAAATCCTCCAGGTTACGTTTTGTGTAACGGGGCAGCCAATTAGCTACGATTTCTTCTTTTGTTTTCATAATTATCTATTAAATTTGTGCTCCCAATAATGGGAACCATTATTTAACTTACAAAAATAATAAATGTTATCGTTAAACCTACCAGTATTCGACACTAAAATAAACGTACGAAACGGAAAAAATGTAATTTTCGACGTAATTCGTAAACGATATGTCGCCCTTACCCCTGAAGAATGGGTACGGCAACACTTTGTTCACTTTCTTATTGCACACAAAGGATATCCGACTGCCCTTCTGGCCAATGAAGTAATGGTAAAGTTAAACGGTACTACCAAACGATGCGACACCGTACTTTATCGGAGGGATTTATCAGCCCGGATGATTGTGGAATATAAAGCACCACATATCGAAATTACACAGGCTGTTTTCGACCAAATCACCCGGTATAATATGGTACTGAAAGTAGATTATCTGATTGTCAGCAACGGAATGCAACATTATTGCTGCCGGATGGATTATGAAAACCAGAGTTATACGTTCCTCCAGGATATTCCAGATTACAAATCTTTATAAAAATGATCCGCTTCATTCGCCTTAAAAAACATACTTACCTGCAAGAATAAAATAGCGTCACTATCCGTTCAAGATAGTGACGCTATTTGCTTACTATGGTGACACCATCCCAAACAGATGGCGTCACTATACCAACTCCCCTTTCAGGTAGTCTTCAAACAGCCTTTTACTTCTATACGGCAACATCTTTCTCACTATCCTCATTTCCTTTCTTTTTGCTGAATCGCTCTTGCAATTTCTGCATGAATTCGTAGAAATTAGGAATATAAATGGTAGCCAATAAAGTATTCATAGCCATACCAAATACCACAGCGGCACCCAATGCTATACGACTTTGTGCACCTGCACCGGTGGCGAATAACAAGGGCATCACTCCTAGTACAAAAGCAAAAGAAGTCATCAGGATCGGACGCAAGCGGACATGCCCCGCTTCAAAGGCAGCTTCCCTAATTGAATTACCCTCGGCACGGAAATCACGGGCAAATTCCACAATCAAAATTCCATTCTTTGCAGAAAGCGCAACCAACAGGATTATACCGATTTGCGTATAAATACTGACTGGAGTTCCCATAATCAGACAGCCAATCATGGCACCTAATAAGGCTACCGGCAATCCGATGACGGCTGCTACCGGGCTGGTCCAACTTTCATACTGTGCAGCAAGTACCAGGAAAGCAACAATTAACGCCATAATCAGAACAATGGTAGTAGTATTCCCTGCCTGGGTTTCCTGATAGGCAACGGAAGTCCATTCATACCCAAACTCATCTCCCAACTGTTCCTTAAACAATGCTTCCACTTCTTGAATAGCCTGCCCGGTACTACTTCCCGGAGCAACATTACAAGTCAGAGAAGCAGTCGAGTACATATTATAGCGGTTAATCTGGTTCTGGCCTAACTGTTCCTCCACTTTGGTGAAAGAAGAAAAAGGCACCATCTCTCCTGTCGAATTCGGCACACTTAACTTCAAAACATCATCAATCACGCGCTGTGCCTGATCGCGTGCCTCGATCTTCACCTGGTAAATACGGCCGAATTCAACAAAATCATTCACATAAGCCGCTCCCATATAATAGCCCAATGTAGAGAAAACATCGTTCAAGGCAATTCCCATGAACTGGACTTTGTCACGGTCGATATTCAAGAAATATTGAGGAACATTTGCTTGATACTGACTGGATACAGATGCTAAAGCCGGTTTCGAATGATAAGAAGCAAGCAAGGCATTGATGGCCTGCTGCATTTCCGTCGGTCCCAGATTACGCCGGTCTTCCAACTGAAGCTGCAAACCACCGGATGCACCTAACCCCGGAATAGCCGGAGGAACCATGGCGAACACTTCCGCAGCCTGAATAGTCATATACGCTTCACCATTAAAACGGTTAACTATGGCAGCAGCCGTATGCTCCTTCCCTTTCCTCTCACTCCAGTTTTTCAGTACCACAAAATAAGTTGCCGAGTTACTCTGTTCGCCACCACCCATGATAGAAAAGCCGGAAATACCAATATAATTCTTTACTTCCGGATAAGAATCCAGAATACCGTTTATCTTTTCTCCCACTGCTTGCGTACGCTCAAGGCTGGCGGCAGGCGGAAGTTGAACAACAGCAATAAAATATCCGTCATCCTCGTCCGGGATAAAAGTTGACGGCCAATGCATAAAAAGCAATAGAGCAATAACAGTCAAAGCGCCATAAGAAGCGAGAGCCATTCCCGGACGTTGAAGCAACCATTTGACAATTTTGTCATATACCCCTTGTGTCTTGTCATAAGCCTTATTGAAACCTTTGTATATAAAGAAGTTAGAAGGTTTACTCTTTTCAAGAAACAGTGCGCAAAGCGCAGGAGTCAATGTCAACGAATTGAAACCGCTCAATACGGTAGAAGCGGCAATAGTCAGCGCAAACTGCTTATACAGCTGACCTGAAATTCCACTAATCATCATTGTTGGAATAAACACGGCAAGCAATACGAGAACCACCCCGACAATCGGGCCCGTGATCTCTCCCATCGCTTTTGTCACGGCTTCACGAGGTGAGTACTGCCCAGTTTCCAATAATCTCGAAGCGTTCTCCACCACCACTATCGCATCATCCACCACAATAGCAACTGCTAAAATCAGTCCGAACAATGTTAATGTGTTGATAGAGAAACCAAATGCCGCCATTACGGCAAATGTACCGATCAACGATACCGGGATAGTAATACAAGGAATAATCACTGCCCGCCAATTCTGCAGGAACAAGAAAATAACGAGTATCACCAGCAAAGTTGTTTCAAAGAAAGTAACCATCACTTCATCAATGGAAGCATGGATAACATCAGTCGTATCCAAAGTGACATTATAGGCCACTCCTGACGGGAAACTTTCTGCAAGTTCTTCCATCTTAGCTTTCACTCCTTTTGAAACATCCAGCGAATTGGAACCCGGTTGCTGGTAAATAGCAATAGCAGCCGTAGGTTTTCCATTCAATCGCGACACTACACTGTATGAAGCAGACCCCAAATCAATGCGTGCAATATCTTTCAGACGAAGCATCGCCCCGTCCTGCTCACGGCGGATAATAATATTCCCGAACTGTTCCGGAGATTTCAATCGTCCCTGAACATTCAACGTATACTGAAAAGCATTATTATTATCCTGTCCGATAGGCTGACCGATATATCCGGCAGATACTTCCACATTCTGCGACTGGATGGATTGATAGACTTGCTGCGGTGAAATATTCCGTATACGCATAGCCTCCGGATCGAGCCAGATGCGCATCGAATAATCCCCTGCTCCCATCACATTCACAGCACCCACTCCGGGCACACGTGTCAACTGGTCCACTAAATTCAATTTGGCATAATTAGTCAGATACAGGCTGTTGTACACAGAGTCCTGCGAAGTCATTGTCAAAAACATCACAATGTTTGAAGATTGTTTCTGCACAGTGACCCCTTGCACCACCACCGGTTCCGGCAGCGATGATTGTGCGATACTTACCCTGTTTTGTACCTGCACAGTTGCCATATCGATGTCCGTACCAACAGCGAATGTAATAGTCAGAGAATATGCTCCCGAAGATGAAGAATTGGAAGACATATAAAGCATGCCGTCTACACCATTCACCTGCTGTTCGATAGGAATACCCACTGTTTGAGCAACAGTTTCAGCATTTGCCCCGGGATAAACCGCAGAGACCTGCACCGTTGGCGGTGTGATCTCCGGAAATTGCGCCACAGGCAATATATTGAGTGTGACCAGACCGGCTACTACAATAAGCAGGGCAAGGACAGTAGCAAATATCGGTCGGTTGATAAAAAACTTAGAAAACATAATGTATAGGTTTAAAAGCAGTCTCTCCACAACCTTCTCCCAAGGAGAGGGAGCAGAAAGTTACTTTTGTTAATTAATCGGTTTTAAGTACATCACCTTTATTGATTTCGTTTGTTAATCAATCAGTTATCCAAAAGACCTTATTTCCCTCTTTTGGGAAGGGAATCAGGAAGCGGCTTTACTTTCATTCCGTCTCTGACTTTCATCAAAGCCTCTGTGACATACTGTTCCTGCGGGGAAAGTCCACCCAATACCTGCCGTAAAGTGCCGTCGACCAACTGCCCTATTTCAATATGCCGGTAATGAACTATATTCGAATCATTTACAATATATAAGTATTTGCCTAACTGGTCGGTTCCGATAGAGCCCTCTTTCACCAACATGGCATTTTTAGCTTCTCCATAAGGTAAAGTTATGCTTACATATAATCCGCTCTTCAATATCCCTTTCGGGTTATCAAAATTGGCACGAACCATCAGTGTTCCTGTATTCACATCTACATTTGGTGAAAGATAATCGAGCGTAGCCGGATAACTTTCAGTTCCCCCCTTTCCCAGTTGAACCATTATTTTTTTAGGAAGATCAGTCGGTAACTGCTGGGTATCCATCGTCATTGCCAACCATTGATTATCAGCAACATTAAAGTAAGCATACATCTGATTATCTTTATAAATAGTAGCCAATGTGACTGGTTGCAACGAACCGCCTACATAACTTCCTATATCTACAGTCGCCTTACTGATGGTGCCGTCAAACGGTGCACGGACATAACAATATCCCAAGTTTGTACGGGCGGTGCTCAAAGCTGCTTCCGCGTTGCTGACAGCTGCAACACCCTCTTTCACAGAAGATTCAGCCTGAAGTACCTGTATCTGACTGACCGCATCACTCTTTACAGCCTCTTTCATACGGCTATAATTATTACGAGCATATTCCAATTGCGCTTGGGCAGTTTTCAGTTCTGCTTCTGCTTGCTCCACCTGATCTTTATATAAGGTTGGTTCAATGACAAACAACAGTTGCCCCTGTTTCACCCGTCCACCTGCGACATAAGAGGTAGACTGCAAGGTTCCGTTCACCCTGGCTACAAGATTCACCGTCTTTTCTGTTGTCAGATAACCCGGATAATCTTTCGTCAAAGTAATATCCTCCACTATGGGTTTGGTCACACTAATTTCCGGAGTTGGCATACCTCCCATCGCTCCTGTACTTTTCTTCTCCTTGCAACCCGTCAATATAGGCAGTGCAAGAAAGATATACATCAGTTTTTTCATATCTGTTAGGTTATATATTTTATAGATTGATTTTTATTCTCTCCAACCACCCCCTAAAGCCTTGTAGAGGGCTATCAGTTGCAAAAGCGAACTACCTTGTGCCTGTACCAGCTGATTCTCATAAGATAACAGAGAACGTTGTGCATCAAGTACGTTTTGGAAAGGCGAAAGTCCCTGTTTATAAAGTTCCAGTGAAAGTTTCAATGTCTCAATTCCTTGATTGCGTACTTCCCGCAGGGCTACAATCTGTTTGATTGAATTCCGGTAGGAATTCATAGCATTGTCCGTTTCCTGTACGGCAGTTAAAACCGTCTGATTAAACTGGTTGATCGCTTCATCCAGTTGTGCTTTTGCCAGCCGGGTTGCATTCACCAGCTGTCCTCCATTGAAAATAGTCCAGTTCAATGACGGAGCAATTTCATAAGTCATACTTTTACTTTTGGTGAGATCCTTCAGGTCACGGGCGGCATATCCAAATGAACCTTTCAAGAAAACTTTCGGCAACCAATCCGCTTTCGAAGCTCCAAGCAATGCTGCCTGCGCATTTACGCTCAATTCCGCACTTCGTACATCAGGCCGTCGCAGTAATAAATCGACAGGCATTCCCACTCCGATAGGTTCCATATAATCGGGCAATGTACCACTAGATTCAAGAACAGGACGAATGTCCTGGGGATACATTCCCAATAAGACAGCCAATGTTGTGATATACTGATTGATACCCGCTTCCAACTGGGGAATGGAGGCTTTTGTGCTATATAATACAGACTTGGCCTGTGCCACATCGAGTTTAGCAACCAGCCCGGTGTTATAGCGTACTTCCGTGATTTTCAGGACTTCTTCCTGCGAAGCACTGTTTTTCTTCACCACTTCAAGCTCTTGTTGCAACTCCCTTAGATTGATATAAGCCGAGGCTACTTCTGCAGCTAATGAGACCATGACTCCAGTGTATTCTTCCTTGCTGGCGGCAAAATTCTCTTTCTGCGCTTTTACCCGTTTCCGGATACTGCCGAAAATATCAAGCTCCCAGCTCATGCTTAGCGAAGCATCATAATAATGATCGGTTGTTTGGGGCAGTGAACTTGTATTTCCACTGGTTTCCTGACGGGTCCATCCTGCATTCAATCCGATGGAAGGAAAAAAGTTACTGCGTTCTATCCAAAGATTGGCACGAGCGGCAGCTATACGGTTGATTGCCATGGCAACGGAGTAATTACGATCTACTGCCAGAGCTATCAAAGAGTCCAGTTTGGTGTCTTGGAATGACTTCCACCAATGGTCATCTACCGGAAGTATCTGTTGAAACACTTCCCCGCTCTCTTCCCAATCTTGAGGAAGCGGAGCTTTCAAATAACGGTTTGCGGTCTGTCCAACCGCGGTCACAGTTGAAAGAAACATAAGGAGCGATGTGCCCCACACTCGTATATTCATATCAGTTCAGGTTTTTATGAAATGAAAAGATAACAACTAAAGGGTAAGTTTGTTTATCGATTCCTTTTATACGAGCACTTGTTAAAACAAAAAAAGCCCAGCATTGCTGCAGGGCTTATTATATATCAAAAAAGTAACTTTACTTACTTCACTGCTCTTCTTATTCAGCAGTTTTTCTTCTGATAGCTCTTTTGGTAGTAGCTACCGGAGCTTCTTCCACCTTGTGTTCGATTTGTACGCCAGCCAATTCCGGGTCAATCATAATACGTCCGCAATATTCACAAACGATTACTTTCTTACGAGAACGGATATCCAGTTGTCTCTGGGGCGGAATCTTGTTAAAGCAACCACCACAAGCGTCACGCTGTACGTATACAATACCCAATCCGTTGCGAGAGTTCTTACGGATACGTTTGAAAGACTGCAACAGACGCGGTTCGATCTTAGTTTCCAAATCTTTAGCTTTGTCTCTCAATTTCTCTTCTTCCTGTTTGGTTTCAGAGATAATTTCGTCCAGTTCGCTCTTCTTCTGCTCAAGGTCTTTCAGTCTTTCGTTAAGAATCTGATCGTTCTTCGTTACTTCAGCCTCTTTTTCTTCTTTATCAGCAGAATATTCCTTAATTCTCTTTTCGCAAAGTTCGATTTCCAATGTCTGGAATTCGATTTCTTTCGTCAAGAAATCATATTCACGGTTATTGCGAACATTGTCTTGTTGTGACTTATATTTTTCTACTGAAGCCTTTGCTGTTTCAATTTCTACTCTCTTGCCGGCAATAGCAGATTTCAGTTCATCCACTTCAGCTTTGATCTTGTCGATACGGGTACTCAAACCAGCAATTTCATCTTCAAGGTCTTGCACTTCCAACGGAAGTTCACCTCTCAATGTCTTGATTTCATCAATCTTAGACAACATCGTTTGCAGTTGGAACAGTGTCTTCAGTTTCTGTTCTACCGTCAACTCATTCGGATCTTTTTTTGCTTCTCTAGCCATTTTACTTATAAATATTTTATGGGATTCGTATTTATTTTACTCAATTGGAGTGCAAAATTAGGAAATAAATCCCGGATTATGGAATAAAAAATTTCTTTTGTATATTGTTCGCTTTCGTAATGACCAATCTCTGCCATCAGAATATCACCCTCATGGCCGAAATAATCATGATATTTGATTTCTCCCGTAATAAAGACATCCGCCCCCATCCGAATTGCCTGTGGAAGCAGGAAAGCTCCGGCACCACCACATAAGGCAACCTTCTGTATTTCTCTCCCCGTCAGTTTGTTATGACGTACACAACCCACTTCGAAGATTTTCTTGATGCGTTTCAGAAACTCGAGTTCCGTTTCCGATTCATCCAATTCACCTACAATTCCCGAACCTGCCTGCAACCAGTCATTCTGCAACGGATACAAGTCGAATGCCGGTTCCTCATAAGGATGTACAGACAATAAAGCCTTTATAACTTCTGCTTTCTTATATACAGGAAGAATGGTTTCAATCCTTACTTCATTTTCATGATGCAGTTCACCGATTGTTCCACAGAAAGGATGCGTTCCCTCTTTTGCCCGGAAAGTTCCCTCTCCTTTCAGATTGTAACTGCATGAATCATAGTTACCTATATTTCCGCATCCGGCTGCAAACAATGCTTCACGCACACTATCGGCTTGTGCATCCGGCACGAAAGTCACCAGCTTAATCAGACTGTTCTCTTTCGGTTCGAGCACTTTCAGATTCTTCAACCCTATTTTCTCTGCTATCTTATAATTGACTCCACCTTGTGCATTATCAAGATTAGTATGTGCTGAATAGATCACAATATCATTCTTTATTGCTTTCAGTATGCAGCGTTCCACGTAATCTTTGCCCGTGATAGATTTATAGCCCTTGAAAATGAGCGGATGGTGCGATATAACGAGATTGTACCCCAGCGCGATAGCTTCATCCAACACAGCTTCGGTAACGTCAAGACACAACAAAGCCCCTGTTGCTTCCGCTTCTGTCAATCCGATTTGCAGGCCGGCATTATCAAATCCGTCTTGCAATGGCAGAGGCGCGAATCGTTCAAGGGCGCTTACTATTTCCTTAATTTTCATTATTGGTAGAAAATTTGGTTGCAAAGATAATAAATAAAATAGGAATTAACATACTAAGTGATCGTTTTTTAGAGAATTTATCGTTATCCATTTTTTGAGATCCCCATAAAAGATATAAAATACCACCCAGAAACTATCAAAAAGGACCTAAAAACTATCTGTTGATAGAAATTCCCCTAAATTACGTCTGATTCTCCCCTACCAAGGTCGACAAAATATCTTAAACTTGCATCATCAAAATTTTTACAACGAATACTCACATTTAAAAAACAACACATATGAAAAGTTTAAGCTTCAGAAAAGATTTGGTAGGAGTTCAGGAAGAATTACTACGTTTCGCATACAAACTGACAACAGACCGCGAAGAAGCAAACGATTTGCTGCAGGAAACCTCATTGAAAGCATTAGATAATGAAGATAAATATACACCCGATACAAATTTCAAAGGATGGATGTACACCATCATGCGCAATATCTTTATCAATAATTATCGTAAGGTAGTTCGCGACCAGACATTTGTCGACAAGACCGATAATCTCTATCATCTTAATTTGCCGCAAGATGCAGGGTTTGAAAGTACTGAAAGGACATACGACCTAAAAGAGATGCACCGTGTAGTCAATGCTCTTCCGAAAGAATACAGGGTTCCGTTCGCTATGCACGTTTCCGGATTCAAATACCGCGAAATAGCAGAAAAACTGAATCTTCCGTTGGGTACCGTAAAAAGTCGGATCTTCTTTACCCGTCAGAAATTACAAGAAGAACTGAAAGACTTCCGCTAAACCATAACTATATCCATATAAATTTTAGATTAAACAGTTAATTTCATTTTTCAGTTTTATCAATAGGCAAAAGGCAAAAAGAGTTTATATTCTTTTTGCCTTTTGCCTGTTTTCATCGGATAAATTCGGATAAAAACCGGTTCCGGAATAAAAACTAATTATAAATTTTCGCCTAAAGCTTCCGTTATTTATTGAAATTCTGTACTTTTACTTCATCTAAATAATGAATACGATGAAAACAAATTTGACTTTACTGTTCCTGTTAGTTATGATGATTTCTTGCCAGCCCAAGAAAAGTGATAGTATCGAAATGTCCGTAGCCGAGGCTGCAAAGATTGACAATATCGAAGATTGTGCGGCAGATACGGTCAAAGCTACCGCTATCTTCTGGATTGATAAAGTAGAAACCAAACACTGCAAAGAGTACGGTTTTCGCACAATCAAAGCTAAGGTGCTCATTCGCGAAGACGGGAAGGTTGATTTGCTGTCATTCGTCAAGAAACAATCGCCTGATGTAGAGAAGTATATACGCCATCACCTCTCTAAATTTCAAGTAACGGAAAAGATGTTTGAAGGCGGTTATGTGCAACCCGAAGAACAATTCGTGCAGCTTCGCTGCTTATGGGGAATGTTGAAAGGCAAATAATAAACACGCTAATAACCGGTTAGCTTTTGCTTTTCATTTGCACCTTATTTATCATTTGTACCTTGTTTTTCAGTGCATACCGTTCGTCTACGACTCTGTCCGTAGGGAAGAAAGTGAAAATAAGCCGCCACTCTCCTTCCTTATAGATAAATTTACGTCCACTGGCTCCACGAAGAATTACTTCGTATTTTTCCTGCAGGAAAGCCTCGATATGTTCCGGCATTTCTGTGCCGGATGCTGAAAACTCCACTGTTATAAAGAAGTGTGGAATAGCTATTTCAGCTACTTTATGGAATATCTGGTCAATAACAGTCATTTCCTGGGTTCTTTTGTTACCTCCAGCAGTTTTCCGTATGCATCAAAAGATTGACGCGAAGCCAATGAAATAGTAATCATTAGCGATAGCATAGATGCTGTGAAAGTAATCACCATAATCATCATCTGATACTTGATAGCGACATTCGGGCTGCTTCCTCCCAGAATTTGTCCGATCATCGTGCCCGGAAGAGCCACCAATCCCATCACGGCAATGTTCGCAATCAGGGGACTAAACGATTTAATGATGGCCTGCCGGATAAATGGAGCCTGCGCTTCCTGCCTTGTTGCTCCGTTTCCCAATAAATACCGATATAGTTGCTGTTCACGTTTCAACCCACTATAATAAGTATTCAAAGCTATTACATTGCTCGACAGCATATTACCCATCAGAATTCCAAATATTGGAATAAAGTATTGGGCGCTAAATATATTATCCAATTGGAGAACAATACCGATAAAATAGATGCCTACCAATACAACACTACAAAGAAATCCTACCGTAATAGGGATTAATAAAACACTACGTTTCAACTGGGTACGTACCAATGCGGTCTGCCCGGCCACGAATACCATAATTATCACCCAAAGAAAATTAATCCAGGGATTGTTCCATAAAAAGAGATATTTCAGATACATGCCGATAAAGAACAGCTGGATAATCATCCGTAATGTACCAATCACGGCAGGTTTCAGCAATCCCGTTTTAAATTTCCAAAGGTAAAAAAACGGAATGGCAAGCAATAGCAGCCCTATAAAGAGATTATAATATGATATATCAATCGTTCCCACAATATATTCTTAACAATTCTATCCGATTTGCGTTACAGTTCAATTAATTACAGTTCTATTAAATAATGACAGCCCGAAGCAAAGTCCTTATCATGTGATACGGCTAACACAGTCGTTCCCCTTTCCGCCTGTCGCCGGAAAAAAGACAGGACTTTACCGGTTGATCCGGCATCCAAAGCAGAAGTCGGTTCATCTATGATAATGAGAGGTTTGTTGAGCATTGCAGCCACAGCCAGCATAATACGTTGGCGTTGACCACCCGATACTTCATTCACCCTCTTTGTATATAATTCGTGTTCCAGCCCCAATTCATCGAAACAAGTGAAAAGTCTTTCTTCCGAAAAAGGAACAGAACGATTCACTTTCAGTCCGAACGGGAGAGCCACCATCTCTTTGACCCATTCAAAAGGTAGTGCCAATTCTTGAGGAATCCATGCAATCTGTCTGCGGACACTATCGATAGTCGATATATCAAGCAATGTTTCCCCTACCTGTATAGATCCTTCTTTCAAAGGCACAAACCCCATTACCGCATTCAGCAACGAAGTCTTTCCACAACCGGATTGACCGACAATGCAAGCCGTTTCTCCCCTTTCCAGCTTCATACTGAAACCGGAGAAAAGCACTTCCGTACCAAAAGCAATACAGGCATTATTAATATGTAACATCTATTTGTTCTCTTGAAAATCCTGCCAAAATTATATTTATTGAAGTTCCGCCACCCACTTCTCAATGTTTCGTGTTTCAGCACTAAAATTCACTCCAATCTTAAAAAGTGTTCGCCCATCACTTTCGAAAGGTTTAGCATAATGCTTTTCATTGATCTGCTGCAAGGCTTCTTCAGCCGTACCCTCCAGCTTGAATTCCATGACATAGATAAATTTATCAGTCTGCAAAACAAGATCGATACGGCCCTGGCTCGTGTGATATTCCGCTTTTACATAAAAACCGACTAATTTGAACACGATAAAGAGGACATTCTGATAATGCAATTCCAAATCGCGAACCAATTCATAAGGAGTATCTGCAAAGAAACTCTGAAGACGACGGAAAAAAGAATCATAATCTCCCGAACGGACTTCGCGGACAAACTTCTGAATCTCAAAAGATGATTCTACGGCATTTATATTGGCATAAAAAGGCATGAGATATTTCACAAAACCTTCCTCCACTTCACGATTGGGAAATCCCAGGCGATAAGTTTCAAATTCACGATCGTAGCCTTTTATGGTAAGATAACCGCTCTGATAAATCACAGGGATAGGATTGTCGGAAGTTGAATCAATACTATTCAGTACGTCGGCACTGGTTTCTTCATGAGCCATCCGGTGAAGATCGTAATGATGTTTTTTTAGTAATTCGACCAGATAAGTAGGTGTGCCCGTTTCAAACCAATAGTTGCCAAACACATTATATTTAAGGGTATTAAGTACACTAAACGGATTATACATACCTATAGAATCATGAGTGAAATGATAACCATCATATCTTTCACGCATTTCTGTGCAAATTTCATCATACGTCAAACCTTGCGCATCGGCAAATTCATGCAATTCAGTTTCAAAATTCTCATGCAACTCGCGATCACTGATTCCGCAGATTTCTATATACTGCTGACGCATAGAAATATCCTCCAGATTATTCAGATCGCTGAATACACTTACCTTTCCGAATTTCGTAACTCCCGTAAGCATACCAAATTTAATGCAGCCATCCTTGCTTTTTAAAGCTCCATAGAAAGCCTTCAATGTATCACGAAAACTCTTCTGGAGTTCATCATTACCAATCGCCTGTAACATAGGCTTATCGTATTCATCCACAAGAATAACGACACTCTGGCCCTCTTTCTCACAAGCACGCTGAATAATACCTTGAAAGCGGGAAGCGAATGTTTTCTCATAATCCTGTGCACCATAAAGAGCTTCCCACCCCCGTAAAGCACTCTCTAAAACCTGGTCGAGTGCTTCAGGATTCGTATATTTCTCCGCATTCAGATCTAAATGCAGAATGGGATATTTGATCCAATCTTTTTCCAGTTTCTCTATCGCCAATCCTTCGAAAAGTCCTTTTTTCCCCTGAAAATAGGCTTCCAAAGTAGATAGTAACAAACTTTTCCCAAAACGACGTGGACGACTAAGAAAATAATAACTGCCAGTTTTCACCATTTGATATATCCAAGCAGTCTTATCTATATAGCAATAACCTCCTTTGCGAATTTTCTCGAAGTTCTGTATGCCGATAGGATAAATTTTATTACTCATATACTCATAACTTTATAAGTTGACAGATACAAAGATAGCCTTTTCCACCCAATAACACAAAGTCCGATACGAAAGTTTTTTCATATCAGACTCAAATGATAGCCCCTATTTATTTCATCATCTAGTGTAATTTTGCCAATTTTCATTTATCTTTGCCTTACTAATTAATTCAAGAAAGTTATGATACTGAACGAAAGAGACGCTCGTCACGAGCATATATTGCAGGTAGCACGTCAGATGATGACGGCTGCGCGCACTGCTCCGAAAGGAAAAGGAATCGATATTATCGAAGTGGCCCTAATCACAGATGAAGAGATTAAACAACTGTCGGACACTATGATAGCTATGGTAGAAGAACACGGAATGAAATTTTTCCTTCGTGATGCCGACAACATCTTAAGTGCCGAATGTGTTGTATTGATAGGAACACGCGAGCAGACACAAGGCTTAAACTGCGGTCATTGCGGCTTCACCACCTGCGTCGGACGTACCGAAGGAGTTCCCTGCGCATTGAACAGCATAGACGTAGGTATCGCCATAGGTTCTGCCTGTGCTATGGCAGCCGATTTGCGTGTAGACACACGTGTGATGTTCTCCGCCGGGCTGGCAGCACAACGCCTGAACTGGCTGAAAGACTGCAAGATGGTAATGGCCATTCCTGTAAGTGCATCCTCCAAGAATCCGTTCTTTGACCGGAAGCCAAAGCAAGAAACGAATTCATAATAATACGTAATGATGCGTAACAGGCACACTGACGACTGACGCAGACAATAAACTGATTTTATAAAAAACTAAATATATATAGTCTAATGGGAATCATGGTTGGACTCCCCAGCCCAAGCGGCTCGGAGAAAGATTTGCAGTTGAACTTCGGCAAAAACATGACCGTACAGGTAGAAATGAGAGCACCTCATTTGCCTGCCGAATGGCACATGCAGAGCGGTATACAGTTAACATGGCCACATGCCGGTACAGATTGGGCCTACATGCTGGCGGAAGTGCAAGAGTGTTTTATCAATATTGCCAGAGAAATAGCGAAGCGTGAATTATTATTGATCGTCACTCCCGAACCGGAAGAAGTGAAAAAGCAGATAGCTGCCACTGTCAATATGGATAACGTCCGCTTTCTAGAATGTGCCACTAATGACACATGGGCCCGCGACCACGGAGCCATTACAATGATAGATACCGGCACCCCTTCCCTGCTCGACTTCACCTTCAACGGCTGGGGACTGAAATTTGCTTCCGAACTGGATAATCAAATTACCAAACATGCCGTAGAAGCCGGAGCCTTGAAAGGCCAGTATATAGACCACCTCGACTTCGTACTCGAAGGAGGTTCTATCGAAAGCGACGGAATGGGTACATTGCTTACCACTTCCGAATGTCTGCTCTCTCCCCAACGGAACGGACGACTGAATCAGGTAGAGATAGAAGAATACCTAAAATCAACCTTCCACCTGCAAAAGGTGCTTTGGTTAGATCACGGTTATCTGGCCGGTGATGATACCGACAGCCATATCGACACTTTGGCACGCTTCTGTTCTACCGACACCATCGCTTACGTGAAATGCGAAAACAAAGAAGACGAACATTACGAAGCACTGCTCGCAATGGAAGAACAGCTGAAAACATTCCGCACCTTAGCAGGAGAACCCTATCACCTATTGGCCTTACCCATGGCAGACAAGATAGAAGAAGACGGCGAACGCCTGCCTGCAACTTACGCCAATTTCCTGATTATGAACGACGTTATTCTTTACCCGACATACAATCAGCAGGAGAATGACAAAAAAGCAGGAGAAGTATTGCAGCAAGCCTTTCCAAACCATCAAATAATTGGAATAGACTGCCGTGCCCTGATTAAACAGCACGGTTCCCTACACTGTGTCACCATGCAATATCCGCTGGGCGTTATAAAGGAGTCATAAAAGAATTACAAAGGAGCCTATAAAGGAATTATAAAATAATGAATGAATCAACCCACTAATTATTCATCATGAGAAAGATAAAAGTCGGAATCATCCAACAATCCAATACCGCAGATATTAAAGCCAATCTAATGAACCTCGCAAAGAATATCGAGGCTTGTGCCGCTCACGGCGCACAACTGATTGTGCTCCAGGAGTTACACAATTCACTTTATTTTTGCCAGACAGAAAACACTAACCTGTTTGATCTTGCCGAACCGATTCCCGGGCCTTCCACAGGCTTTTATTCCGAGTTGGCAGCAGCTAATAAAGTAGTCCTTGTCACCTCTCTTTTTGAGAAACGTGCTCCCGGACTTTATCATAATACCGCTGTCGTATTCGACCGCGACGGAAGCATTGCAGGAAAATACCGGAAAATGCATATTCCCGATGATCCGGCTTACTACGAAAAGTTCTATTTCACTCCGGGAGACATTGGTTTTGAACCGATTCAAACTTCTTTAGGAAAACTGGGCGTATTAGTATGCTGGGATCAATGGTATCCGGAAGCTGCCCGCCTGATGGCACTAAAAGGTGCGGAACTTTTAATTTATCCTACCGCCATTGGCTGGGAAAGCAGCGACACGGACGATGAAAAAGCCCGCCAACTCAATGCCTGGATTATTTCACAGCGCGCTCATGCCGTTGCCAATGGACTTCCTGTTATCTCCGTCAACCGTGTAGGGCACGAGCCTGATCCTTCCGGACAGACAAATGGTATCTTATTCTGGGGAAACAGTTTTGTAGCAGGACCACAAGGGGAATTTCTGGCACAAGCCGGAAACGATCACCCGGAAAACATAGTAGTGGAAATAGATATGGAACGTTCGGAAAACGTTCGCCGTTGGTGGCCTTTCCTTCGTGATCGTCGGATTGACGAATATGATGGGCTTACCAAACGCTTTCTGGATTAAAGACTTACCCACATACCTTCATCGCAGGAGGTTTATCTAATAAAGAAAAAAAGAAGAGGTTGTGTCAAAACGTTGGCACAACCTCTTTTATATTTTACAGTTCTGCTATATTTTCTTTTGGCTATGCTGC
>NZ_JBDFVF010000056.1:0-24759 GCF_040913205.1 Bacteroides sp. MSSM.1001136sp1_RTP21357st2_D2_RTP21359_211015
ACAAAGCCCGGGCTTGAGAAAGTCTGGGCTTTGCGCATAAAAAAAGGCTGTGTCAGCGTTTTGACACAACCTCTTTCTGTTTTTTTATCACTTCTGAATTAGGGCCTTCTCTAAGGCCGGATAAAAGATAACCTCTTCTCTTCTTCTGCAAATAAAATAGCTGTATTTACTAATGCTAGATGTGAATATGCCTGCGGGAAGTTGCCCAACTGTTCTTTGGTTTCGAAATCAATATCTTCACTAAACAATCCGAGGTGATTGGAATATTTCAGAACTTCGTCAAACAGGCAGCGTGCTTCTTCTTTATGGCCGGTTACAAACAATGCCCGTATAAGCCAGAATGTACAAATCGTAAAAGCAGAAGTAGGCAACCCAAAATCGTCTTTGCTGTTATAGCGATACATAAGTCCTTTATGGAAAAGGGCTTTCTTGACTGCTTCCACTGTTTTATGATAGCGTATATCATCTGCTTCTATAAATCCATAGGGTTCCATCAATAGTAATGAGGAATCCATTGCTTGATTATTATATGTCTGTGTGAAGCTTTGAAGTTCCTTATTCCAGCCATATTTCATCACATCTTTCTTTATTTTTTCGGCTTCCAGTTGCCAACGTTCGCTATAATTATATTTGTTAAGCATTTGAGCGATTTTAGCTCCGCGATCTAAAGCTACCCAACACATCACTTTGGAAGAAACAAAGTGTTGTCCTTCTCCCCGGATCTCCCAGATTCCCTTATCGGGCTTTCTCCAGTTTTCTACTACTTTTGCTAAAATGCTCTTTACCATCTCCCACATATCTTCAATTTCGTCCAATGTACCGGGCATGAGGCGATAATATTGGTAAATCAGGTCCATCAGGTAACCAAAAGAGTCGTTTTGTTTCTGATGGTATGCATCATTTCCTATTCGTACAGGTTTGGAGTTCTTATAACCGGATAGATGGTCGAGTATCACTTCGGTTAGTTGGTGCTCGCCCCGGATGCCATACATAATTTGATAATCATGTTTGGAAACGAATGTGGATTGGATAAATTTCATAAAGCGTTTGGCTGCACCGGTATGTCCGATTTGAAACATGGTTTCGATGGACATGGAAGCATCCCGAAGCCAGCAGAAACGATAATCCCAGTTGCGCACTTCTCCTACAGCTTCTGGAAGGCTTGTCGTTAGTGCTGCCAGCACAGCTCCGTTGTGGTAGGACATTAGTTTCAGAACCAATAAACTCCGTTCGATTACGTCATTATATAGAGTGTATTTCTTGCTTCTGTCTGTCCAGTTCAGCCAATATACCAGCGTACGGCAATATTCTATTTTCTCCCTTTCTATGTCGATTGGGATCACTTTCTCGTTATAGGAGAGCAGGAGAAATTCGTCTTTCTCAAGAATGATTTCTTTTTTCTCTTTGATGTCCTGAAGAGACAGGGAAGCATATAAATATTGTCTGTCCTTGTTGTCAAAGGAGCAGTAGGATTCGATATACTGTGGAGTGATATTAAGGATCACTTGTCCCTGCGCATAGTTCGGGGCCGGATGATAGTTGATCTTGAAACGCGGTTTCCCTTTTATCCAATGTATGTAGCGGTATAATTCGGCAGGTAAATAATGCCCTGTTTCGTCTTGTGAACGATAGCAGGGCATATAGTCGAGCACTACGAATTCTCCTTCATCGGAGGAGAATTGGGTAGAAAGAATATTGGTGTGGGGGACATAATTTTGTGTGATGCGATAGTCTCCGGAAACTTCGAATCCGAAAGCTCCTCCTTTCTCCCGGTCGAGCATACTGGCAAAAATAGAAGGAGAATCGAAATCGGGAAAACAGAGCCATTCGATATTTCCGTTCTGCGAAATGAGAGCTGCCGTTCGGCAGTTACCTATCACTCCATAATTTAAATTATTCATATTGATTGCTTTTTATTGAGTTTTTAATAGATCTTTGAGAAAGTCGAAAGCGAAAGTCAGGCGATTCTTAATACTTCCTTTTTTTGTGGCAGTTTTTTGTTTGCCTAGTAAAGACCGTAAGAAAGGAAGTACGTCAGATTGGGCAGACAGGTGATAGTTGGCGGCTTCGGATACGCTACCTATTTTAATGGCGATAGCGCTCTTCGGTAATGCCTGAAACATATCTTCATCTGTAGTGTCGTCTCCCATCGCTATAACAAAATCATAACGTCTGTTGGCTAGCAGACGACCCACCTCGGAACCTTTATTGCAATCCGGTGATTTGATTTCGATCACTTTATTTCCTTGTAGAATTTGTAGTTTCTGCCGGGTACAGAGCGAAATCAGTGTGTTGACGAGTTGTTGGGCTCTTAATGTGCCGAGCCATGCGTCACTTTCACGATAATGCCATGCCAGGGCAGTTTCCTTCACTTCCAGATGGGAACGGGGAGTACGGTCTACAAACATTTGAAGAATAGAGAGAATACCTGCTCCCCATTCTTTCTTCTTTATGTTTTTATGCCAAACCCCGTTCTCTTTGTAGAAAGCCCCATGTTCGGCAGCCATAGACACAGGAAGGGAGCCAAGCCATTTTTCTAATGTAAAGTGATCCCGCCCGCTATTGATAACAATATGATTGGCGGGATCGCTAGCCAGTTGTTGTAGAATAGAAATGAGTTCCGGTGTAGGTTGTGCATCCTCGGGACGTGGTTTGAGAGCCGTCAGTGTACCATCATAGTCCAGCAGAATCAGGCGTTGTTTGGCTTGGTTATACTTGAGCTTGATTTGTGCGATGGTGGCAGCTACGATGCGTTTTTTCCGTAACATATCATTTTTCATACATGTCGCGTTCAGTTCATTGACAAAGTCGGCTGCCCATTTGTTGACTGTCTGTACGGACAGAATGCTTTGCATACGTTGCAGGCGTTGTTTTTGTTCCTCTTCGGGCATTTCAAGTGCCTGGCAAATAGCATTTTCTATTTGTTCTGTATCGTTCGGGTTGATTTGGATAGCGTCCGTCAATTCTACGGCGGCACCTGCCATTTCGCTAAGGATAAGTACACCGGGATTGTCGCATTTGGTAGCTACGTATTCTTTGGCTACCAGATTCATTCCGTCCCGAAGTGGAGTGACGAGGGCTATGTCGGCCACATAGTACATGGCAGTCAGTTCTTCCAGTGAAAAGCCATGATAGAAATAACAGACGGGAGTCCAGTTCATTGTGGAGTAACGTCCGTTGATAGAGCCGATTTCTTCGTCAATTTTTGTTTTTAGTTCCGCATAACTGCCTACATGGTCGCGTGAAGGGACAATGACCATTGCCAATGTAACTTTACCGTGATATTCAGCATGATGTTCGAGGAAGGTGGCAAAGCCACGAAGACGGTGCAATATGCCTTTGCTGTAATCCAGTCTGTCTACTGACAGGATCAGTTTATGCTCGCCGAAAAGTTTCCGGGTACGTTCAATAGCTTGGTGCACTTCTTTATTTTCCGAGGCCTTATGATAAGATTCATAGTTGATTCCCATTGGTAATGCCTCTACTCTGGTCACCCGGTTGTTGATCTGTACTTCATCCAATTTAAAATCGAGATGTAATACACGTTCTACAGCACTGATGAAATGACGCATATAGTCGTGGGTGTGGAAAGCAATGAAGTCGGCTCCTAATAAGCCTTTCAGTATCTCGGCGCGCTCCGGCAGAATACGAAAAAGTTCGTAGGAAGGGAACGGGATATGATGGAAATATCCGATACAGAGTTCCGGATATATTTTCCTCAACATTCCCGGAAGTAGCATCAACTGATAATCCTGTATCCATACTTTGTCGCCGGGACGTACCAGTCGGCAAATCTCCTCACAGAAAAGACGGTTGACTTGCTGGTAGGATTGCCAAAAACAGTTCTTATATAAGGTATAAGCATAAAAGTAATGGCATAAAGGCCAGATAGTACTGTTACTGTATCCTTCGTAGTAATTTTCAATTTGCTTTTCCGACAAGAAGACCGGATGAAAATTCATTTCCTGTAGTTTCTCGTTAATCTCCTGTTGGTCCTTTTCTTCATTGGCACATATTCCGGGCCAACCTATCCAGTGCTTCTCATAAGAAGTCTGAAGAGAATCCAAACCTGTTGCCAGTCCGCCTTCGCTACGCGAAAATGCGAATTTACCGTTTGTGCCGGCTACTTTGACAGGTAATCTGTTTGCAATAATATAAAGTTTCATATCTATCTCTTTGCAAAGCATATACCAATAGACCTATATTAGTTGTTAATCTCTTATTATCAGTGTATTATAAGTATTATGTTTCCTTCTCTTGCCTTTTCAAAATGACCCCCCCCCCTTTCAAAGTGATAATTTGCTTATTTTTTCTCTTCTGAAATTCTGGAAAAGTACAAAGCTTTTCAAAATAGAACCCTTTTTTCAAAATGGAAGGGTATGTTGGATGGATAGAAAGTTTCTTGTGATGTGTATTTTATTGAATATTAGTCTGTTATCTGTTGTGTGTTTTTTGTGGCACGCATTTGGCATGAAGGGTGGCGAGTAAAAAAATAATAGTAATCATTTAAAAGGTAAAAACATGGGAATAACACTATCATTTATTTTCTGCCTGTTAAGCGGTTTCGCTTGTTTCTGGCTATTTTGGAAATGTGTAGACTGGTTTGAAAATATTTAAAGAAAAAGGAGAATTGATTATGTACACAGCATTATTCGTATTAGGTATTGCGATCTTCGGTTATTTGATGTACGTGCTCGTCAAACCCGAAAAGTTTTAAAGTAACACACACAGTTTAAGGTAAAAAGTATATGAATACAGAAATTTTAGGCGTGGTTGTTCAGATTGCCTTGATGGTGATCTTGTCTTATCCACTGGGAAAATACATTGCCAAGGTCTACAAAGGAGAAAAAACTTGGTCTGATTTTATGGCTCCCATTGAAAGAGTCATTTATAAAGTATGCGGAATTGACCCTAATGAAGAAATGAACTGGAAACAATTCCTGAAAGCATTGTTGATCCTGAATGCTTTCTGGTTTTTCTGGGGAATGGTGCTCCTGGTTTCACAAGGATGGTTGCCTTTAAATCCGGATGGCAACGGACCGCAGACTCCGGATCAGGCATTCAATACTTGTATTAGTTTTATGGTAAACTGTAACTTGCAGCACTATAGTGGTGAAAGCGGGCTGACCTATTTTACTCAACTGTTCGTCATCATGCTTTTTCAGTTTATTACCGCTGCAACAGGTATGGCCGCTATGGCAGGTATTATGAAGAGTATTGCTGCAAAAACAACTAAAACGATTGGTAACTTCTGGCAATTTCTGGTAATAAGTTGTACACGTATCTTATTACCTCTTTCTTTGATTGTAGGTTTTATCCTGATTCTTCAGGGAACTCCAATGGGATTTGATGGAAAGATGAAAGTGACCACAATGGAAGGTCAGGAGCAAATGGTTTCTCAAGGACCTACAGCTGCAATTGTCCCTATTAAACAATTGGGTACGAATGGTGGTGGTTATTTTGGGGTAAACTCTTCTCATCCATTGGAAAATCCTACTTATCTTACTAACATGGCAGAATGCTGGTCTATTCTGATTATTCCGATGGCAATGGTATTTGCATTGGGATTCTATACCCGCAGGAAGAAATTGGCTTACAGTATTTATGGGGTAATGCTTTTCGCTTTTCTGGTCGGTGTGTGTATTAATGTCAATCAGGAAATGGGTGGTAATCCGCGCATCGATGAGCTGGGAATTGCACAGGATAATGGTGCGATGGAAGGTAAGGAAGTGCGTCTGGGAGCCGGAGCAACCGCGTTGTGGAGTATTGTAACGACCGTAACTTCCAATGGCTCTGTGAATGGTATGCATGATTCTACTATGCCTCTGTCCGGTATGATGGAAATGCTGAATATGCAGATTAATACTTGGTTTGGCGGTGTAGGTGTAGGGTGGATGAACTACTATACATTCATTATCATTGCAGTGTTTATCAGCGGTTTGATGGTGGGACGTACACCGGAATTCCTCGGTAAGAAAGTGGAAGCTCGCGAAATGAAAATCGCAACGATTGTAGCTTTGCTTCATCCGTTTGTAATTTTGGTGTTTACGGCTATCTCAAGTTATATTTATGCACATCATCCGGATTTTGTGGAAAGTGAAGGCGGTTGGTTGAATAATTTAGGATTCCATGGCTTGAGCGAGCAACTTTATGAGTACACCTCTTGTGCGGCCAATAATGGTTCCGGTTTCGAAGGTTTGGGCGATAATACTTATTTCTGGAACTGGACATGTGGTATTGTTTTGATTCTTAGCCGTTTTATCCCTATTGTGGGACAGGTTGCCATTGCAGGACTATTAGCACAGAAAAAGTTTATACCGGAAAGTGCCGGAACATTGAAAACAGATACGGTCACTTTTGGAGTGATGACATTTGCTGTAATCTTTATTGTTGCCGCTCTGTCATTCTTCCCGGTACATGCGTTGAGTACAATTGCTGAACATTTGAGTTTGTAATACTGAATTAGAGAAGATATGAAAAATAATACGTCAGCTTCTTTGTTTCCTAAGGAGCAAGTAATAGAAAGTTTGAAACAGTCATTCGTGAAATTGAATCCTCGGATGATGATCAAGAATCCGATAATGTTTACGGTGGAAGTGGCGACAGCGGTTATGTTTCTCGTAACACTTTACTCTATTGTAAATTCTTCGCAGGGTTCGTTTGCTTACAATATTGCCGTGTTTATTATTCTGTTTATAACCTTGTTGTTTGCCAATTTTGCTGAAGCTATTGCGGAGGCACGTGGTAAAGCACAGGCTGATAGCTTACGTAAGACTCGTGAAGAGACACCGGCAAAGAAAGTAGAAGGTAATAAAATTGTTACTATCAGTTCTTCACAGTTGAAAAAAGGAGATGTATTTGTGTGTGATGCCGGAGATGTGATTCCGTCTGATGGTGAGATTATTGAAGGTCTGGCTTCTATTGATGAAAGTGCTATTACCGGTGAATCTGCTCCGGTGATTCGTGAAGCAGGTGGCGACAAGAGTTCGGTAACTGGTGGTACGAAAGTGTTGTCTGATCATATAAAGGTGATGGTGACTACCCAACCGGGAGAAAGTTTTCTTGATAAGATGATCGCATTGGTGGAAGGTGCTTCCCGTCAGAAAACCCCGAATGAGATTGCATTGACTATTTTGCTGGCAGGTTTTACGCTTGTTTTCGTCATTGTGTGTGTGACTTTGAAACCATTTGCCGATTATAGCAACACGGTTATCACCATTGCTTCATTAATTTCTTTGTTTGTGTGCCTGATTCCTACAACTATTGGCGGACTTCTTTCGGCTATTGGTATTGCTGGTATGGATCGTGCACTTCGTGCTAACGTAATTACTAAATCAGGTAAAGCAGTAGAAACTGCTGGTGATATTGATACGTTACTGTTGGATAAAACAGGTACTATTACCATTGGTAACCGTAAAGCAACTCACTTCCATACGGCTCCGGGCGTTGATTTACATGATTTTGTAGAAACTTGCCTGTTGTCTTCTTTGTCTGATGAAACTCCGGAAGGTAAATCAATTGTAGAGTTAGGACGTGAATCTGGTATTCGTATGCGTAGTTTGAATACGACTGGTGCTCATATGATAAAATTTACAGCTGAAACTAAATGTTCCGGTGTTAACTTGGCTGATGGTACACAGATTCGTAAAGGAGCTTTTGATGCTATCCGTAAAATTGTAGAAAGTGCCGGAAACAAATTTCCGAAAGAAGTGGAAGAGGTAATTTCTACTATTTCAAGTAATGGTGGTACTCCATTAGTAGTATGTGTAAACCAAAATGTTGTAGGAGTTATTGAATTGCAGGATATTATCAAACCGGGTATTCAGGAGCGTTTTGAACGTCTGCGTAAAATGGGTGTAAAAACGGTTATGGTAACAGGTGATAACCCGTTGACTGCTAAATATATTGCAGAAAAAGCCGGTGTGGATGATTTCATCGCTGAAGCTAAACCGGAGGATAAGATGGAATATATCAAGAAAGAGCAACAGGCTGGTAAGCTGGTTGCGATGATGGGTGATGGTACAAATGATGCTCCTGCTCTGGCGCAAGCGAATGTAGGTGTGGCTATGAATAGTGGTACACAGGCTGCAAAGGAAGCCGGTAATATGGTTGACTTGGATAATGATCCGACAAAATTGATTGAGATTGTGGAGATCGGTAAACAATTGCTGATGACTCGTGGTACACTGACTACTTTCTCTATCGCCAATGATGTTGCGAAATATTTCGCTATTGTCCCGGCATTGTTTATGGTTGCTATTCCTGAACTGGCCGCATTAAATATCATGCATCTGCATAGTCCTGAAAGTGCTATTCTTTCAGCGGTAATCTTTAATGCGATTATTATTCCGATTCTGATTCCGTTGGCTTTACGTGGTGTGCAATACAAACCGATAGGTGCAAGTGCTTTACTTCGTCGTAATTTGCTAATTTATGGTGTAGGTGGTGTGATTGTTCCTTTTGTCGGAATTAAGTTGATTGATTTATTAGTAGGTTTATTCTTTTAATTAAATAACAATAGCAATGAAAACTTTATTGAAATCATTAAAAATAACACTTGCTTTTTGTGTCTTTTTCTCTATATTCTATATCCTCATCCTGTGGTTATTTGCACAGGTTGCAGGACCTAATAAGGGAAATGCTGAAGTAGCTACACTGGACGGGAAGGTAGTGGGAGCAGCTAATATAGGGCAGATGTTTACAAAAGATATTTATTTCTGGGGACGTCCTTCTTCTGCTGGAGACGGATATGATGCAAGTAGTTCTTCCGGTAGCAACAAAGGCCCTACGAATCAGGAATATCTGGATGAGGTGAAAACTCGTATCGATACATTTCTTGTACATCATCCTTATTTGAGCCGTGCGGATGTACCTGCAGAGATGGTTACGGCCAGTGGTTCAGGACTTGATCCTAACATTACTCCTCAATGTGCCTATGTGCAAGTGAAAAGAGTGGCACAGGCACGCGGATTAACAGAAGAACAAGTTAGAGCAATCGTGGATAAAAGTATAGAAAAACCATTTTTGGGATTTCTGGGAACCGAAAAGGTAAACGTCTTGAAATTGAATATCGCTTTAGAGGAAAGCAATAAGTAGATGAAGATTGAGCAGCGTTCCTGTCCGGGCCGTTTGGGGTATACCACGGTTCAAATTAACAGGGTTGGATGGGGCGCTGCTTTTTTACGGAAACATAAAATAGAAAATAAGATAAGAAGTATGAAAAGTTTTTTTAGTAAAAAGAGTTTTTTAGGCACAATGGCTGTAGCAGCCGTTTGTATGTTAGGAACAACTAATGCACAAGCACAAGAGTTTACTATACAAGGTGATTTGGTAAGTTCGTATGTATGGCGTGGTATTTATCAGGGGGGAGCCGCTTCTTTTCAGCCGACTTTGGGATTTAGCGTAGGTAATTTCTCGCTTACTGCATGGGGATCAACCAGTTTGAGTGAGAGCAATAAAGAAATTGACCTGACTGCAGCTTATAAGTTCGGTGAAGCAGGACCGACACTTTCTGTAGCCACTCTTTGGTGGGATGGACAGGCTGATGTTGCTAATGGAGAATATACAAACAACTATTTCCATTTTAAGAGCGGAGAAACCGGACATCATTTTGAAGCAGGGTTAGCTTATACACTTCCCATTGAGAAGTTTCCATTGTCTATTGCATGGTATACTATGTTTGCCGGAGCTGACAGAAAGATTAATGATAAAGGTGAAGATAAGCAGGCATATTCTTCCTATGTAGAACTGAACTATCCGTTCAGCGTGAAAGGGGTTGATCTGAATGCTACGTGTGGTATGGTTCCTTATGAGACACCACAGTACTATGTGAATGGTTTTGCCGTGACTAACCTCGCTTTGAAAGCAACGAAAGCAATAAATTTTAATGATAAGTTTTCATTGCCTATATTTGTACAGGCTATATGGAATCCACGTTTGGAGGACACCCATTTAGTATTTGGCGTAACTTTAAGGCCATAAAATAAACTCATGAATTTTTGTGAAACCCGTGGTGATCGTGATGATTACTACGGGTTGGAATGTTTAAAATAACAGATAAAATATGGATGATAGAGAACAAAGTGTACAGCATTTTCTGGATCTGATAAAGAGATCCCAGCGGGGTAAATTTAAAGTTTACATTGGTATGATAGCCGGAGTGGGAAAATCATATCGTATGCTTCAGGAGGCGCATGAACTGCTGGAAAATGGTGTGGACGTGAAAATCGGCTATATCGAGACTCATGGACGCGCCGGGACGGAAGCGATGCTACAAGGACTTCCTGTCATTCCGCGACGTAAGATCTTCTACAAGGGAAAGGAGTTGGAAGAAATGGATTTGGATGCCATTATCCGTCTTCATCCCGAAATTGTGATAGTGGATGAACTAGCACACACCAATGTGGAAGGGAGTCTGAATGAGAAACGTTGGCAAGATGTAATGACATTGCTGGATGAAGGAATCAATGTGATTTCGGCAATTAATATTCAGCACATTGAAAGTGTGAATGAAGAAGTACAGGAGATTACGGGTATTGAAGTAAAAGAACGGGTCCCCGATAGTGTGATTCAGGAAGCGGATGAGGTGGTGAATATTGACTTGACAGCAGAAGAACTAATCACTCGGTTAAAAGCGGGAAAGATTTATCGTCCGGAAAAGATTCAGACTGCGCTCGATAATTTTTTCCGTGCAGAGAATATATTACAATTGCGTGAGTTGGCTCTGAAGGAAGTAGCTCTTAGGGTAGAGAAGAAGGTGGAGAATGAAGTGGTGATGGGAGTAGCTGTCGGGTTGAGGCATGAAAAATTTTTGGCATGTATCAGTAGTCATGAGAAAACACCGCGACGAATTATCCGAAAGGCAGCGCGATTGGCAACGCGATATAATACGACTTTCATTGCTTTGTATGTGCAAACTCCGAAAGAGAGTATGGATAGGATTGATTTGGCTAGGCAGCGTTATCTGTTGAACCATTTTAAATTGGTAACGGAATTGGGGGGAGAAGTGTTACAGGTACAGTCTAGAGATATCTTGGAGAGTATTGTAAAGGCATGTAAAGACAAGCAGATTTCAACAGTTTGTATGGGATCACCTGACTTGAGATTACCGGGAGCCATCTGTTCCGTATTGAAATATAGAAGATTTTTAAATAATTTGTCGCAAGCTAATATAGATTTGATTATACTTGCATAATATTAATCCGTATGAAAGTTATGAATATTAAAACGAAACTGGTGCTAGGCATTGGGATGCTGGCAGGAATGATAATTTTGCTGGTAACACTTTCTGTAGTTAACCTTCAGATTTTGACAGCAACGGAACCTGATAGTCCTGCTGCTATGCCTGGGTTAGAGCGAGCTTTATTGTGGATTTCTATCACTGGGGGTATTTGTATATTTACTGGATTGGGTTTGTTGTACTGGCTACCACGTAGTATTAGCAAACCTGTGAAGGAATTGAAAGATGGTATTCTTGAAATAGCCAATCATAATTATGAGAAACGTCTCGACATGAGTGACAATGAAGAGTTCCGTGAAGTGGCTGGCAGTTTTAACCGGATGGCGGAACGTTTGACCGAATATCGTGCAAGTACTTTGTCGGATATTCTTTCAGCTAAAAAGTTTATAGAGGCTATTGTTAATAGTATTGACGATCCGATTATCGGTCTGAATACGGAACGTGAGATTTTGTTTATCAATGATGAAGCATTAAGTATCCTGAATATGAAACGGGAAAATGTGATTCGTAAATCGGCAGAGGAACTTTCTTTGAAGAATGACTTGCTCCGCCGGCTAATTCGTGAGTTGGTGACGCCAAGTGATCAGAAAGAGCCTTTAAAGATTTATGCAGATAATAAGGAAAGTTATTTCAAGGCTTCCTACATTCCGATTAACAATACAGATGCGAAGAAGGATGAATCAAAAAAGTTAGGAGATGTGATTTTATTGAAGAATATAACCGAGTTTAAAGAGCTTGATTCGGCAAAAACTACTTTTATCTCTACGATTTCACATGAACTGAAAACTCCGATCGCTGCTATCATGATGAGTCTTAACCTATTGGAAGATAAACGGGTAGGAGCCTTGAATGATGAGCAGGAGCAACTGTCCAGAAGTATTAAAGAGAATAGTGAGCGTCTGCTTAGCATTACGGGGGAACTGCTGAATATGACTCAGGTAGAAGCCGGTAAGCTCCAATTGATGCCAAAGATTACGAAACCGATTGAATTGATTGAATATGCAATTAAGGCTAATCAGGTGCAAGCTGACAAATTCAATATTCAAATTGAAGTGGAATATCCGGAAGAAAAAATCGGCAAACTGTTTGTTGACAGTGAAAAAATAGCATGGGTATTGACAAACTTATTGAGTAACGCCATACGTTATTCAAAAGAGAACGGTCGTGTGATTATCGGTGCCAGACAAGACGGAAATATAATCGAATTGTATGTGCAGGATTTTGGAAAAGGCATTGATCCGCGTTATCATCAAAGTATATTCGATCGTTACTTCCGTGTTCCGGGTACGAAAGTACAAGGTAGTGGTCTGGGATTATCTATTTCCAAGGATTTTGTGGAAGCTCATGGTGGTACGTTGACAGTAGAGAGTGAATTGGGTAAGGGTAGCCGGTTTGTGATGCGGTTGAAAGCGTAGATTTTAAAAGGTTGTATGGAAGAATCAGGTTATTGCTATCCGGCCGCGTACTATGTTGTTTCAGTTCTTTTTGGAATACTATAGTTGTAAGAAAAACGTTACTCTGTTCTGAAACTTTAGAGAATCAATGCATTATAGTCTCTCTAAAAATCTTTATATTTGCAGACCGTTTGAAAAATGATAGTGAATAATAACAATACAATAACTTAAAAACAACCAAAATCAGATGAAGCAGGATATGATTGTTATCCTTGACTTGGGTAGTCATGAGAATACGGTATTGGCTCGCGCCATCCGTGCATTAGGAGTTTATAGTGAGATTTATCCTCACGATATCACAGTAGAAGAACTGAAAGCATTGCCCAATGTAAAGGGTATTATTATCAATGGTGGCCCGAATAATGTAATCGATGGCGTTGCTATTGATATAAATCCGGCTATCTATACTTTGGGAATTCCTGTCATGGCTGCAGGGCATGATAAAGCAACTTGTGAAGTGAAGTTGGCAGAATTTACAGATGATATCGAGGCTATAAAGGCTGCAGTAAAGTCTTTTGTTTTCGATACTTGTAAAGCTGAAGCTAACTGGAACATGAAGAACTTTGTCAATGACCAGATAGAATTGATTAAGCGTCAGGTGGGCGATAAGAAAGTATTGTTGGCCCTGTCGGGTGGAGTTGATAGCTCTGTGGTAGCTGCTTTACTTCTGAAAGCTATTGGTAACAATCTGGTATGCGTACATGTTAATCATGGTTTGATGCGTAAGGGAGAGTCTGAAGATGTGGTTGAGGTATTCAGCAACCAGTTGAAGGCAAATCTTGTGTATGTAGATGTAACCGATCGTTTTCTGAATAAGTTGGCTGGTGTAGAAGATCCGGAGCAGAAACGTAAAATTATTGGTGGCGAGTTTATTCGTGTGTTCGAAGAAGAAGCGCGTAAGCTGAACGGTATTGATTTCTTAGGTCAAGGTACTATTTATCCGGATATTGTGGAAAGTGGAACGAAAACTGCTAAAATGGTGAAATCTCACCATAATGTAGGTGGTTTGCCCGAAGATTTAAAATTCCAACTTGTAGAACCATTACGCCAATTATTTAAAGATGAAGTTCGTGCTTGTGGCTTGGAGTTAGGTTTACCTTATGAAATGGTTTACCGTCAACCGTTCCCTGGACCTGGTTTGGGTGTACGTTGTTTAGGTGCTATTACACGTGATCGTTTGGAGGCAGTGCGTGAATCCGATGCCATTCTGCGTGAGGAGTTCCAACTTGCCGGACTGGATAAAAAAGTATGGCAATACTTTACAGTAGTGCCTGATTTTAAATCCGTGGGTGTACGTGATAATGCTCGTTCTTTTGATTGGCCGGTTATTATTCGCGCTGTCAATACGGTGGATGCTATGACGGCTACTATTGAGCCGATTGATTGGCCTATCCTGATGAAGATAACAGACCGTATTCTGAAAGAAGTGAAGAATGTAAATCGCGTTTGTTATGATATGTCGCCGAAACCTAATGCGACTATAGAATGGGAATAGAAAAACTTTTTAAATGATATTTCGATAGCCTCAATTTTTTGTAAGTTGAGGCTATTTTTATTGTTCAACGTTGGCTTCTGGTAGAAATGTAATTGAAGATTTCACAATGATTTCGCGAAGAGATAAAAAGAAAAAGGCACCCAGAAGTGGAAGCCTCCCAAATGCCTTATTCTTATCAAGTAGCGGGACCCGGGATTGAACCGGGGACCTCATGATTATGAATCATGCGCTCTAACCAGCTGAGCTATCCCGCCATCGTTTCTCGATTGCGGGTGCAAAGATAGATGATTTTTTATAATCTCCAAAACAATTCATAACTTTTTTGTGTTTTTTCTTAATACGGGTCTTGATTTTCCCTATAAACAGGGAGTTTGAGGCTCGATGATGAAAGACTAATTAAATAAAGTGTCTGATTTATGCGGTGTATTTAGAAAAAAGTATTTATCTTGGCACACGTAAAAACAATTCGAAATTGCTATGAAAAAGGAAAAGATTCATTTGGAGTATTTGTTGAATGCAACATCTAAAAATATACTTTGGGGGGCTATTAGCACACCGACCGGGTTGGAGGACTGGTTTGCAGACAAAGTTATTTCTGACGATAAAATAGTAGAGTTTCATTGGGGCAAGACAGAACAGAGGAAAGCAGAAATTATTGCCATTCGCTCTTTCTCTTTTATCCGCTTCCGTTGGCTGGATGATGAAAACGAGCGCGATTATTTTGAAATCAAGATGACTTATAATGAGCTGACTAGTGATTATGTGCTGGAAATTACCGATTTCGCAGAGCCGGATGAAGTAGATGATATGAAAGAATTGTGGGAGTCACAAGTAGCTAAATTAAGAAGAACTTGTGGTTTTTAGTTAACTTTCAACTAAAAATTTTCGATGCTCCTTTTTTTGTGCTAATTTTGCATCCTAATTGCACGAACCTATTAAGATGCTACGCATAAAGAAATTAGATATATTCATCGTAAAGAGTTTTTTGATGCTCTTTATTGGTACATTCTTCATCTGTCTGTTCATATTCATGATGCAGTTCCTGTGGAGATATGTAGACGAATTGGTCGGAAAAGGGTTGGAGATGAGCGTTATGGCTCAATTCTTCTTTTATTCCGCATTAACATTAGTGCCAGTATCATTGCCATTGGCTGTGCTACTGGCTTCTTTGATTACTTTCGGTAACTTTGGTGAGCGTTATGAATTGCTCGCGATGAAAGCCGCAGGTATTTCTCTCCTTAAAATCATGCGTCCGCTTGCTTTCTTCGTTTGCGGGCTTGTCGGTGTCTCATTCTATTTCCAAAATGTAGTAGGTCCTATTGCCCAGGCTAAATTGGGAACCCTGATTCTTTCGATGAAACAGAAATCTCCGGAGTTGGACATTCCGGAAGGAGTTTTCTATTCTGAAATCAAGGACTATAATTTAAAGGTAGCTAAGAAGAACCGGAAGACCGGTATGCTATATGATGTGCTGATTTATAGTATGAAAGATGGCTTTGAGAAAGCACGTATTATATATGCTGATTCCGGGCGTTTGGAGATGACCGCGGATAAACAGCATCTTTGGCTGCATTTGTATAGCGGAGATTTATTTGAGAATCTGAAAGCTCAAAGTATGAAATCGGAGAATGTACCTTATCGACGCGAGGAATTCAGGGAAAAACATTCCATTATTGAGTTTAATTCCGATTTCAATATGGTTGACGGTGAGATTATGGGTAAGCAGTCCAGTGCTAAGGATATGGCGCAGTTGCAAAGCTCTATCGACTCAATGACGGTAGTGGGAGATAGTATCGGACGACAGTATTACAGGGAAGTGGCAGAAGGAAATTTCCGTCCTTCTTATGGATTGACAAAAGAAGATACGGTCAAAATAGAAAAGGCGGATATCCATGAATATAATGTGGACAGCCTTTACGAAGTAGCCTCTTTAACGCAGAAACAGAAGGTGCTTTCTTCTGCTGTCAGTCGGGCGGAGAATGTGGCCAACGATCTTGGGTTCAAGAAATTCACGATGGAGAACAACGATTATAGTATTCGCAAACATAAGACGGAATGGCATAAGAAGATAACGATTTCACTCTCTTGTCTGCTGTTCTTCTTTATCGGAGCTCCATTGGGTGGAATCATCCGCAAAGGAGGGTTGGGAATGCCGGTAATTGTATCCGTGTTGGTATTTATTATTTACTATATCATTGATAATACAGGATATAAAATGGCCCGTGACGGTAAGTGGATAGTATGGATGGGAATGTGGACAAGTAGTGCGGTCCTTGCCCCATTAGGAGTTTTCCTTACCTATAAATCGAATAAGGATTCTGTTGTGCTTAATGCAGATGCCTATATCAACTGGTTCAAGAAGATTATGGGAATCCGTAGTGTACGCCATATATTTAAGAAAGAAGTGATTATCCATGATCCTGATTATCCACGTCTGACTGGTGATTTGGAACAACTCACAGCAGAGTGCAGAGCGTATGCTGCCAAGAAACGATTGGAAAAAGCACCCAATTACTTTAAATTGTGGATGTCAAGCGAAGATGACAACGAAGTAATGGCTATCAATGAAAAGCTGGAAGCGTTGGTTGAAGAAATGTCCAATACGAAATCTGCCACTTTGATCGGTGCATTAAACAATTATCCGGTTATTTCCGTTTCTGCTCATGTGCGCCCGTTCCATATATATTGGTTGAATCTGGTAGCCGGAGTCATTTTTCCTATCGGTTTATTTTTCTATTTCCGCATCTGGGCGTTCCGCGTTCGTCTGGCTAAGGATATGGAACGGATTATAAAGAACAATGAACAAATTCAATTCATCATACAGAAAATCAATAAATAAGTGTTATGAAAGAGACTATTAAAATGGATAGAATAGAAGATGCGATTGCCGACTTCAAAGAAGGCAAGTTTGTCATAGTAGTGGATGATGAGGACCGCGAAAATGAAGGCGACTTGATTATTGCCGCTGAAAAGATAACTCCCGAGAAAGTAAATTTCATGTTGAAACATGCACGTGGCGTACTTTGTGCACCTGTCACAGTGTCTCGTTGCAAGGAGTTGGATTTGCCGCATCAGGTAAGTGACAATACTTCCGTGTTGGGAACTCCTTTTACGGTTACCATTGACAAACTGGAAGGCTGTACAACAGGTGTTTCTGCTTCCGACCGTGCCGCTACTATTCAGGCGTTGGCCGATCCTACTTCTACACCGGCAACCTTCGGGCGTCCCGGGCACATCAATCCGTTATATGCACAAGAAAAAGGAGTGCTTCGTCGTGCCGGACATACGGAAGCTACGATTGACATGGCTCGTCTGGCAGGACTTTACCCCGCAGGTGCCTTGATGGAAATCATGAGTGAAGATGGAACAATGGCACGTTTGCCCGAACTCCGCCAGATGGCAGATGAACATGGACTGAAACTGATCTCTATCCATGACCTGATTGTCTATCGTTTGAAACAGGAATCCATTGTGGAAAAAGGAGTGGAAGTAAACATGCCTACTGAACACGGGATGTTCCGTCTGATTCCTTTCCGCCAGAAATCAAACGGATTGGAGCACATGGCTATATTTAAAGGTGCGTGGAGTGAAGACGAACCTATCCTGGTACGTGTTCATTCCTCTTGTGCTACAGGAGATATCCTTGGTTCGCAGCGTTGTGACTGTGGCGAACAGTTGCATAAAGCGATGGAAATGATCGAAAAAGAAGGAAAAGGTGTAGTGGTTTATCTCAATCAGGAAGGACGCGGCATCGGTCTGATGGAAAAAATGAAAGCATACAAGCTCCAGGAAGACGGTATGGATACCGTTGATGCGAATATTTGCTTAGGACATCTTGCTGACGAACGTGATTATGGAGTAGGTGCACAGATCCTTCGTGAGCTGGGAGTACACAAAATGAGACTTTTGACAAATAATCCGGTAAAACGTGTTGGTTTGGAAGCCTATGGATTGGAAATTGTAGAAAACGTGCCTGTTGAAACAGTTCCTAATCCGTATAATGAGCGATACTTGAGAACAAAGAAAGAAAGAATGGGGCATACTTTACATTTTAATAAGTAAATTGCCTTTTTGTTTTCATATATCAAATATTATCGCTTATTTTGCAGCGATTTTCACTCAACAACAATAAAATAGATACAAAATGAATCAATTATCAGATCGTTTGAACAGCTTGTCGCCGTCGGCGACGCTTGCCATGTCTCAAAAGAGCAACGAGCTCAAGGCACAAGGCGTTGATGTTATTAACTTAAGTGTAGGAGAGCCTGATTTTAATACTCCTGACCACATCAAAGAAGCTGCGAAAAAAGCCGTAGATGATAACTTTTCCCGCTACTCTCCGGTACCGGGCTATCCGGCTTTGCGCAATGCTATTGTTGAGAAACTGAAAAAAGAAAACGGTCTTGAATATACAGCCGCCCAGATTTCGTGTGCAAATGGTGCAAAACAATCTGTTTGTAATACGATTCTTGTATTGGTAAATCCGGGTGACGAAGTAATCGTTCCGGCTCCTTACTGGGTAAGCTACCCGGAAATGGTGAAAATGGCAGAAGGTACTCCTGTTATCGTTTCGGCAGGTATCGAACAAGATTTCAAGATTACTCCGGAACAGCTGGAAGCTGCTATTACTCCGAAAACGAAAGCGTTGATTCTTTGTTCCCCGTCCAACCCGACAGGTTCTGTATATACAAAAGAAGAATTGGCCGGACTGTCTGCTGTATTGGCTAAACATCCGCAGGTAATCGTAATCGCTGACGAGATTTACGAACATATCAATTATATCGGCGCACATCAAAGTATCGCTCAATTCCCTGAAATGAAGGAACGTACAGTGATTGTAAACGGTGTATCCAAAGCGTATGCTATGACAGGATGGAGAATCGGTTTTATTGCCGGTCCGGAATGGATTGTAAAAGCTTGCAACAAGTTGCAAGGTCAGTACACTTCAGGTCCTTGCTCTGTTTCTCAAAAAGCTGCTGAAGCTGCATATACAGGAACACAAGAACCGGTAAAAGAGATGCAGAAAGCATTCGAACGTCGTCGTGACCTGATTGTGAAGTTGGCTAAAGAAGTTCCGGGATTTGAAGTAAACGTTCCGCAAGGTGCTTTCTACTTGTTCCCGAAATGCGATACTTTCTTTGGAAAGAGCAACGGCGAACGTAAGATTGCAGATTCGGATGATTTGGCAATGTACTTACTTGAAGAAGCTCACGTGGCTTGTGTAGGTGGTACCTCTTTTGGTGCTCCTGAATGTATCCGCATGAGTTATGCTACAAGCGATGAAAATATCGTAGAGGCTATCCGTCGTATCAAGGAAGCATTAGCTAAATTGAAATAAGAGTTCACCACAGATTACACGGATGAACACAGATTAAAAGATTTTTTTTATTGTTCAATATATGTTTAAATTGTAATTCCCTTGCTGCAATATGTTGTAGTGAGGGAATTTTTATTTAGTTGAATATAAATAACCTGTGTCCATCTGTGTAATCTGTGGTGAAGACAAGAAATAAAAAAGGCTGCCTTCCGTAGAAAGCAGCCTGTACATTTTTTGTAGCTTGTATTATTCAGCCGGGTGAATTGCTTCAGACGGACAAACGTCTGCGCAAGTACCACAGTCAGTACATACATCTGGGTTGATAGAATAGATATCACCTTCAGAGATAGCTTCTACCGGACACTCGTCAATGCAAGTTCCGCAAGCAATACAATCGTCACTAATTACGTAAGCCATTTTTCTAAGATTTAAATTATTAGTACTAATTTCTTCGGCAAAAATAAGGCTTTTATTGATTAGTTGTTATGCTTCGATGATTAAATTGACTTAATTTGTACGTCTTCTAAATAAGCAACCTCCCTATAATCTGCTATATTTTTCGTATTTTTGCACTCAAATTACTAATATATAGCGATTATGCCTTTAAATTTACCCGATAAACTACCTGCGATAGAGCTTTTGAAGGAAGAAAATATTTTTGTGATCGACACTTCCCGCGCTACGCAGCAAGATATTCGTCCGCTACGGATTGTGATTCTGAACCTGATGCCGTTGAAGATTACAACGGAAACAGACTTGGTGCGCTTACTTTCGAATACACCTCTTCAGGTGGAGATTTCGTTTATGAAGATCAAGAGTCACACGTCGAAGAATACGCCGATAGAACACATGAAAACGTTCTATACGGATTTCGACCAGATGCGTCACGAGAAGTATGATGGTATGATTATCACCGGAGCTCCTGTAGAACAGATGGACTTCGAAGAAGTGACCTATTGGGATGAGATTACGGAAATCTTTGATTGGGCACGTACGCATGTCACTTCTACCTTATATATATGTTGGGCAGCGCAGGCCGGGTTATATCATCATTATGGAGTTCCAAAATATCCGTTGGAAGAGAAGATGTTCGGCATCTTTGAGCATCGTGTACTGGAACCTTTCCATTCCATCTTCCGTGGTTTTGACGATTGTTTCTATGTGCCGCATAGCCGTCATACGGAAGTGCGCAGGGAAGATATTCTGAAAGTTCCGGAACTGACGTTGCTTTCCGAATCGAAAGAGGCCGGTGTCTATATGGCGATGGCACGGGGCGGACGTGAGTTCTTTGTCACGGGGCACTCTGAATATTCTCCGCTGACACTGGATACGGAATACCGCCGTGACTTGGATAAAGGCCTGCCAATAGAGATTCCCCGCAATTATTATATAGACGATGATCCTGAAAAAGGCCCGTTGGTACGTTGGCGTGCTCATGCCAATTTGTTGTTCTCCAACTGGTTGAACTACTTTGTTTATCAGGAAACACCTTACAACATCAATGATATTAAATGATAAAGCAGCGTAAAATAGAACTTCTCGCTCCGGCGAAAAACCTGGAATGTGGTATTGAAGCTATCAACCATGGTGCAGATGCTGTATATATCGGTGCTCCGAAATTCGGTGCCCGTGCGGCAGCTGTGAACTCATTGGAAGATATTGAAGCATTGGTGCAGCATGCTCATTTGTATAATGCACGTATTTATGTCACGGTCAATACGATTCTGAAAGAAGAGGAGTTGAAAGAGACGGAGGAGATGATTCATGCACTTTATCGGATCGGTGTCGATGCACTGATTGTACAGGATATGGGAATCACGAAACTGAATCTTCCTCTGATACCACTTCATGCCAGTACGCAGATGGATAATCGTACGCCGGAAAAAGTGAAATTCCTTTGGGAAGCAGGTTTCCGTCAAGTGGTGTTGGCGCGGGAGTTATCGTTGCGTGAAATAAAGAAGATTCATGAAAGCTGTCCGGAAGTATCTTTGGAAGTATTTGTACATGGTGCTCTTTGTGTCAGCTATAGCGGGCAATGCTATGTTAGTCAAGCCTGTTTCGGTCGTAGTGCCAATCGTGGAGAGTGTGCACAATTCTGCCGTCTGCCTTTTAGTCTGGTAGATGCGGACGGGAAAGTGATTGTCAAAGACAAACATCTGCTTTCCCTGAAAGATATGAATCAAAGTGACGAACTGGAGCAACTACTGGATGCCGGAGCTTCTTCATTTAAAATAGAGGGACGACTGAAAGACGTATCTTATGTGAAGAATGTGACAGCCGCTTATCGCCAGAAACTGGATGCGATCTTTGCCCGTCGTCCGGAATATGTACGTGCTTCTTCGGGTACGTGTAGTTTCGAATTTAAACCACAACTCGATAAGAGTTTCAGTCGTGGATTCACGCATTATTTCCTGAATGGACGTGATAAAGAGATATTCTCTTTCGACACTCCTAAATCGCTGGGCGAAGAGATGGGAACCATGAAGGAGGCCCGGGGCAACTATCTGACAGTTGCCGGACTTAAATCCTTTAACAATGGAGACGGTGTTTGCTATATCGACGAACAGGGACATTTGCAGGGTTTCCGTATCAACCGGGTGGACAGCGACAAACTCTATCCGCAGGAAATGCCCCGTATCAAACCCCGCACTACACTGTATCGTAATTTCGACCAGGAATTTGAGCGAATCCTTTCCCGCAAATCTGCCGAAAGAAAGATCGCAGTGAAAATCTTGCTTGCCGACAATAATTTTGGTTTCTCCCTGACATTGACTGATGAAGATGATAATAGCGTCACAATCACTCTCCCTCGTGAGAAAGAACTTGCCCGCACTCCACAGACGGACAATCTGAAAACGCAACTGTCCAAACTGGGGAATACACCTTTTGAAGCAAAAGAAATAGAAATATCCTTTACCGGAAATTGGTTTTTGCCAGCTTCGGTGTTAGCCGATTTCCGCAGACAGGCAATCGATCAATTGATAACTGCCCGTCGAATCAATTATCGTCAGGAATTGGCAGTATGGAAGCCAACGAGTCATGCTTTTCCGCAAACTACATTAACATATCTGGGGAATGTAATGAACACCCGTGCAGCTTCTTTCTATCAGGAGCATGGGGTACAACAGGTAGCGGCAGCATACGAAAAAGAAGCAGTGGAAGATGCGGTACTGATGTTCTGCAAACATTGTTTGCGCTACAGTATGGGCTGGTGTCCTATCCATCAACGGGTCCGTTCGCCTTATAAAGAACCCTATTATTTGGTGTCGAATGACGGCAAACGTTTTCGTCTGGAATTTGATTGTAAGAATTGTCAAATGAAAGTAAAGGCGGCACAATGAGGATAATTAATCACGGAATCATTCGTCACAGAGGACGTAGAGGAGACAATGTTTCAACTCATCCTTCCGGAACCGCTCGTTTGAACGGTTTGTGGAAGAGAGATGGAAAATTCTTCTTCATGTTCTCTGTGTCTTCTATGTCGTCCGTGTCTTATAGTAACTTTGTGTTCTCTGCATTCTCTATGGTGAAGTCTGTCATGGGCTTGCTATTGTGTCTGTTTTTGCTTTCGTCTTGTTATTATAAAACGCCTGCCCTGGATTCGGAGGAGCTGTCGAAGAAAACAAAAGATTCGCTGACTTACCTGTATGAACGCCATTATACATGGAATACAAACTTGGAAGTAGTCGATGATTCCATCTCTTTGGAATGCCTCCCAATAAAAGATACTTTTATTCAGTTGAATAGGGGGGATAGGGTAGTGGTTGCAGAGTTTGCGGTTCATCCTGCCGATAGTGTAGACAGCATTTGGGTGAAACTGGCACATACACAAGATGAACAGGGTTGGATACGTGAGAAAGAACTCAAGAAGTCATTTGTACCGACTGATAGTATTTCGCAGGCTATTCATCTTTTCAGCGATACACATGCCTCTTATTTTGTGGTTATTTTTGCTTTATTTGTTGGAGCTTATTTGTTTCGTGCTTTCCGTCGGAAGCAGTTGCAGATGGTTTATTTTAATGATATTGACAGTGTTTATCCCCTGTTTCTTTGTTTATTGATGGCTTTCAGTGCAACGATTTACGAATCAATGCAGGTCTTTGTACCGGAAACGTGGGAACATTTTTATTTCAATCCAACTTTGTCACCGTTCAAAGTTCCTTTCATTCTCTCTGTTTTTCTGTTGAGTATTTGGTTGTTTCTGATAGTAGCTTTGGCGGTGTTGGATGATTTGTTCCGACAATTGACTCCCGCTGCGGCTATCTTTTATCTGCTGGGACTGATGTCCTGCTGTATTTTCTGTTATTTCTTCTTTATCCTGATGACACATATCTATATCGGTTATCTATTCCTGGCCTTTTTTATTTTGGTTTTTGCGAAGAAGGTCTATCGAAACATTGGGTATAAGTATCGTTGCGGACATTGCGGGGAGAAACTAAAAGAGAAAGGTATATGCCCCCATTGTGGAGCGATTAACGAGTGATTTTATTATCTGTTTTATTTCTGAATAACTTTTCAAATGATGGAAATCAGACCTACCGAAATAAAAGATCTCCCTTTAGTGATGGAGATTTATGACTATGCCCGTGCCTTTATGCGTGCAACCGGGAATACTACCCAGTGGATTGACGGTTATCCGTCGGAAGCATTGATCTGCCAGGAGATTGAAGACGGTCATAGCTTTGTCTGTACCGGTGAACAAGGAGAAATCTTGGGAACTTTTTGTTTCATCTTGGGAGAAGATCCTACTTACCAACAAATTTATGAAGGTGCATGGCTCAATGACGAACCTTATGGAGTGATTCACCGGTTGGCAACGAACGGAAAGCAGAAAGGGGTGTCGGAAGCTTGTCTGGACTGGTGTTTCGAACGTTGGCCTAATGTCCGGGTAGATACTCACCGGGATAATAAGGTCATGCAACATATACTGACGAAGTATGGCTTTCAACGTTGCGGCATCATTTATGTAAAGAATGGGACGGAGCGTATTGCTTATCAGATGAAGCGTTTGCATGGTGGAGTGGAGGAATCTGATCGTACTGAAGTATAGGTCAGGCACGTTGGATTATGAACGAAGCAGTCTTAGGTATAAGCAAACTGATAGCAAGCAGTAGGTAAACTAATGCCGAAGCATTGATAAAGTTCCGGTAAGGTGCCGGTATAATTGTATTAAGCCACCGCAGGGAAAACGCATTATAAATCATGTAAAATAAGTTCCCATAAGAATTCATTATCCCACCCTGCTATTAATCTT
>NZ_JBDFVF010000057.1:0-23556 GCF_040913205.1 Bacteroides sp. MSSM.1001136sp1_RTP21357st2_D2_RTP21359_211015
CTTCATTTTTATACATAGCAAAAATATAAGAATGAAAAAAGGGCGACAAGATAGAATCGCGGAGACGCTTACTCACACTCTTCACCGTTCTTTTTATATGCCATAAGCTAAAGTAAATATGCTATAAGCAAAAACGAATATGTTATAAGCTAAAATTAATAAGCTCATAGCAAACGCTCCATCAAGTATTAACATTTGAGCTATCTACTATTAATACTTTGTATTTAGGCTATTAATACTTGAGTTGTTGGCTATATATACCCAAGGTGCAAGATATATATATCCAACGTGTTAGATCTATATGACCAATACATTGGATCTATATGCCCAACAAATAGGGTGTATAGACCCTTAATCTATACGATATAAGCATCTTTTAGTCTGGTTATTTGAAAGAAAGAGAAACAATCTTGTTAATATCTGCTAAGGAGCTATATCGATAAAAAGCTATCTAAACTTGGGGGCTTACTAGTTCTCCGTTAACAATCTTAAAGCTTATAAGAAGTCTCTCTTTCGAGTGCAAAACTAAAAGACGCTTACTTTTATTTTGTGAAGGAGGTGAAGGATGATTCTTTATTATTTTATGTATCTCTTTCACCATAAACATCTGATTTATACTCATTCAACTAAAGGTGAAACCGGTGAACCTCCTAAATGAATCTTATAGTTACAAGTAGCTTTAGAAGATTTTGTCTTTTGCTGATCGTTGTAAACTTCAATTTATATTGATTTTCTTTTCTCTTTTCTGATTTTATATTCTATCTTTGCAATGCTCTTTATCAAAATCCACAGCAGGGGAACCTGCTGTATCAATGTGGCAGGCTTTTTTATGCTTGTCCTATCATTCTATATGGCGGTTTCGTACCCCCATGTAGGATGTTAATGCACCTACTGCCTGTTGTGGATGGTGAAGAGCAATGGGACAGGCGGAACCGCTTCTTTTATTTCTTAAAACTACCCTTCTGTATCGCCCCATTGAACTTAATTTATTCACCATTTAATTAAAATTCTTATGGAAGAAGTTTTAAGCAACCAGCAGGCTCGTCCGGGGGACGCGACGCAACTCATGCACGTTATCTTTTCATCCGATGATGAAATGATGTCTTTTTATCTGACTCTCAATCGTTTTATGAATCCTGAAAGCTATCTAGTGGAACGAACAGATCGAAAGAGACTGGAGGATTTAGCTAGTACGCTTTGTAGTAATGTGGCAGCCTTTGAAGCCATCCGTAATTATAAGTCGATAAGTGTGAAAGAGGTGATTAGAGGATTCGGGGCGCACATGATGAATACGCTAATCTCCAATACCAATCGTTTCCAAAGTGCCGATGCCGTGGGAACGTTAATGAATTGCATACTGAATACCACTAAAAACAGTTGGCAGTTTAAGAAAATGGATCGGAATAATGATATACATCTTCAAAATGTACGCTATTTGTTGAATCGGCTGGATGCGGCAGAATCTAATGAAGAGAAGAACTGTGAAGAAGTAGCGATATAAACAGTTTTCTCTAAAAATTACTTAGGAAACGCAAATAGAGGGTATAAGAATCGGAGATAATGTATAGATAAAGGCAAATGTAACGTAACATAAAGCATCTGTAACCTGCCCGATAGAAAAGGAACACAAGACGTTGTGCTCCTTTTTTATATTGTTGTAACTTTGCTTTCAGATAATATGATAAAGCTGATTGTTATGAGAAACACACTTTTTGGGATTCTATTCCTTTTTATTTTGCCTCTTCAGGCACATCAGAAACTTCCGTATTTGCAGAAACAGGGAAGTACCACACAACTTATGGTAGATGGAAAGCCATTCTTGGTGATTGGCGGTGAATTGGGAAATTCTTCAGCTTCCTCTATTGAAGATATTGAACGTATATTCCCGAAATTGCAACGTATGGGGCTGAATACGGTACTGGTTCCTGCATATTGGGATTTAACAGAACCACAGGAAGGTAAATTTGATTTTACTCTGACGGATAAAGTGATTCAACAGGCTCGCGCGAATGATTTGAAGGTGGTTTTCCTTTGGTTCGGTGCGTGGAAAAACTCAATGAGTTGCTATGCTCCGATCTGGTTTAAGGAAGATTATAAGAAATACCCGCGTGCCTATACGAAAGCAGGGAAGCCCCTCGAAATAGCCAGTTCCTTTTCGGAGAATGTGTTTCAGGCGGATAGCCGTGCTTTTTCCCAATGGATGAAACACATTGCTTCTGTGGATAAGGAAGAGGGAACGGTTATCATGATTCAGATAGAAAACGAAATCGGAATGTTGGAAGATGCCCGCGATTATTCCAAAGAAGCGGATAAACTGTTTTATGCACCAGTTCCGTCTCTTTTCATCGACTATTTGCAAAAGAACAAGAGATCTCTGCATCCCGAAATGTTGGCAAAATGGGAGAGCCAGGGATTCAAGAAGAAAGGTACGTGGCAGGAAGTGTTTGGTGCAGACGTGTATACGGATGAAATTTTTATGGCCTGGTCGTATGCGCAGTATGTAGAACGAATGGCAAAGTTAGCACGTTCTATCTATAATATTCCGTTGTATGTCAATGCAGCAATGAACAGTAGGGGGCGGAAACCGGGAGAATATCCGTCGGCAGGACCATTGGCTCATTTGATAGATGTATGGCATTATGCAGCACCCAACATTGATTTTCTGGCTCCGGATTTATATGATAAAGGTTTCGTTGATTGGGTGGCAAAGTATAAACTGCACAATAATCCTCTCTTTATACCTGAAATTCGGTTGGAAGACAATGATGGAGTACGTGCTTTCTATGTGTTTGGTGAGCATGATGCGATTGGCTTTTGTCCTTTCTCTATTGAAAGCGGTTCGGATAGAGCAGATGCACCTTTGGTACAGAGCTATATTAAATTGAAAGAACTGATGCCTTTATTGACAAAATATCAGGGTAAAGGAGTGATGAACGGTCTTTTGTTTGATGAAGAGAATAAAGAACGAATACTTTCATACGATGATTTGGAGATTACCTGCCGTCATTACTTCACTCTGCCATGGGACCCACGTGCCCGGGATGGCACTGTATGGCCTGAAGGGGGAGGTGTTTTGCTACGTCTGGCTCCAGATGAGTATATCGTTGCCGGCAGTGGCTTGGTACTTGAATTTAAGAAACAGGGGGAAAATAAAATGAAAAGTTCACCGGCATTGGGCGAGGATGGTTTTGCCAGTGTGGGCGGAAAGGCATCAAAAACGGAAAATAGCTGGCAAGGTGGTATGAGAGCCGGTATCGGTTCTGTAGATGAAGTTAATGTGAACGAAGATGGTTCACTGAAATATATCCGGCGCCTGAATGGCGATCAGGACCATCAGGGAAGGCATGTACGTATTCCTGTCGGAGAATTCAGTATTTTACACGTCAAACTGTACGAGTATAAATAATGTGACGACATGGTGCACCTTTGTTGGCTACATACATATAGAAGAGTGGAGTCATTACTTGCCTAGTACCAACAGACTTTCCGGTCCCATATTGAACAACAGGTCTATGATACTCAAATTAGGAAGAAAACCCAGTTTGGGCTCGAAAACCTGATAGTAAGGTTGCGGAATAAACTCTGTATCCACTTCTCGGAAATCCTTTTTGGGATGAATGACTTCCCGAAAATCGAATTCTCCGGGAGCAAACTCCATCTTATATTCGCTAGTACGCTCCATAGTGGGGTGAATATCTATCAATTCACAGACCATCCGGCATAGTTCTTCGTTGAAATCGATTAAAAACTCGTATTTCTTTTCGTAGAAGGGACGGAAGTCGTCCTTGTAATATTCAAAGAAAGGAGTACTGTTGTAGGCTGATTCGATGGCGTTCCAGTGCAGATGTCTCCAGTTGCCGTGGTCGGAAATGCGGATATCCTTCATCGGACACTTCAATGTGTCGGGTTTTACGGTTGGGATAGAAAGGGCTAATTCGCCGGACGGGCCGGCAATGGTGCACCGGTTACGATAGGTTTGTTTGATATAATGGTCGTGTTGTTCTACAAGCACTTTGTCATAAGCCAGAAGTTTAGTGTAATATTCGACGGGAGCGAGATAAGCTGAAGATAAATAAGCTATTTTCATTTCTTTCATTTTAATACGTTTAGGCGGCTCTATAATAAGGATATTAATTAAGGATATTGTTAAGGAGTTATTTCTTTTATGTTCCGGAAGATTATTTCACCGTTCTGAAGAAACGGTTCCATCGGTATCCGTCAAACAAGCCTGTCTCTTTTTCTTTGGAGAACCAAATGATGGAGGCTTTCCCGATGATATGGTCTTGCGGGACAAACCCGAAGAGCCGTGAGTCGGAAAAGTTGACGGTATTGTTAGACCCCATCCAATAGTAATCTTTAGTGAAATAACAGTGTTGTGTAGGTTTGCCGTCTACGTAGAGAGTGTCGTTCTTTATTTCTGCCTGTTTGCCTTCGTGCATCACGAGGGTATTCCGCAGTAAGGTTATGTTCCAGGGATAGACCCGGATAAATTTCCCTTTTCCGGGAACAATCAGCGGATTCGGTTCGGCATCTTCCCTGTTTGACAAAGGTTGGACAAAACTCTCTTTCCCATTCATTGCCTGTTCCAACAAATAATATTCGTAACGGCTGAAACTACGCACATGAGTACTGTCATTGCTTCCCATCAATCCGTCGTTGGTGATGGAAAGAGTATGCATCAGTGAGGTTATCAGATTTTCTTTTGACGCGGGGTACGAATAAAGCCTTTTCTTATCCGGATTGAATTGTGCCTCTGGAGAAATAACGGAGAAAAGAGAATCGACCAATAATGTATCTCCCGGAACTCCGAGGCAACGGCTGATATAGATTTCCCGGCGGTCGATGATAGGTTCCCGGATTCCAGCCGGATTATTGAACACTACAATATCTTGTTGCCGTACAGGACTTTCGCACCAACGATGATAAGAAAAGAGCGACATGAAAGGAACTCGCAATCCGTAACTCCATTTGTTCACTAAGATACGTTCACCCTGGAAAATGGAGTTTTCCATACCGGTGGAAGGGATAAGGCAGGACGTAAAAGCAAATCCCCGGAGCAGAAGCACTACGACTACTGCTCCGGCAAATGCTAGTATCCATTTGAATTTACGAATGTTCATCAATATTTATCACCTTATCACTCTATTCTATCCGTACACTTATCAGTCTACCCACTTGAAGAGGCGGTTCCAGCGAATCTTACCGTCAAACCATCCACGGTCTTTGTCAAGCGACAGCCATACGACAATCGGCTTGCCCACTACGTGATCTTCGGGTACAAAACCCCAATAACGGGAGTCGGCAGAGTTGTGACGGTTGTCACCCATCATCCAGTAATAATCCATTTTGAAGGTATATTCATTGGTCTTTTCACCGTTGATGTAGATACCGTCCGGTTTCACTTCCAGCTTGTTGCCTTCGTAGGCTACGATGCAACGCTCATAGATAGGCAGGTTGTCTTCTGTGAGGGTAATGGTAGCTCCTTTGGCAGGAATCCAGATCGGACCGTAATTGTTGCGGTTCCATTTGGTATAAAGGTTCAGCGGATACATCTGTCCGGCGTATTCTTCCGGTTCCATTACTATTTTGCTGATTAGCTTTTTATTGCCAAGGAGAGTGTCATACATCTTTTTAGTCAATGGAAGATGATATACCGGATTCAGTTTGCCTTGCGCATTCCGGTTGTCCAGTCCCATATCCAATAATCCGCCTTCCCAGCCAGAGTCTTCTATCAGCATGGTGTCATCCTTGCTGATGCCTAATTCGCGGAGCATATCTTCCGGAATGTACGGGCCGGTAGTCTGTACGAAGTAGTTGAATTGCAGGTTTTCGGGGTTCTCAATCGCCTTACCGTCAATCATCACCTGTCCGTCTACAATTTGCAATGTATCACCGGGCAAGCCGACACAACGTTTCACATAATTCTCGCGACGGTCTACCGGACGCCACAGTACTTCACCGTAAGTACGCGGATTGTTTAGAATCTGTTTACGTCCGGCGTCATAGTAGAGGTCATAGATTGCACGTTGCTGTGAACGTGTCAGGCTATCCATTTCAATCTGTTTGGAGTAGATGCGTTGTCCTTCACCATAAGCCAGCGTATAGAAGTCCGTTGTCTGTTGGTAGTTCACTGCCACCGTATCTCCTGCCGGGAAGTTGAAAACCACAATGTCATTCAGCTTCACTTTGCCGAAGCCCGGTACCCGTTTGTATTTCCATTGTGGCCACTCGATATACGATTTAGTATTGAAGACAGGCAGCGTATGTTGTGCCAACGGCATAGAAAGGGGAGTGTTCGGTACGCGGGGACCGTAGCTCATCTTGCTTACATACAGGAAATCGCCTACCAGCAATGATTTTTCCAGCGAAGAGGAAGGAATCTGGTAATTCTGGAAGATGTAGATATTGACGAAGTAGACGGCAACCAACGCAAATACGATGGCATCCACCCAACTCATCACACTGCGGACAGCCGGATTCTTCGACTTCTTCCAAAAAGACCAAGGTATTTTCTTTGTGATATAAATATCGAAAATGAAAGGAACAACAATCAATCCCCACCAACTCCGTACCCAGAGGAGGAAGACGAGGTAAAGTAGAATAGCAATGGCACATTTGATCCATTGTGCGCGTGTGGCTTGTCTCATAATGTTATATTTGTTTAGAACTAGCTTCTGAAATCTTAGTCGTTCAAGAATGGGAATAAATCACTCATGCCCAAAAAACCTTCGTGTGTGGCAGTATATTCGGCTGCCAGTACGGCTCCCAATACAAATCCACCACGACTTTTGGCATCATGCGTGATAGTTATGCTGTCTACATCAGATTCATAGCGAATGGTATGAAGGCCGAACACTTCTCCTTCGCGGATAGAGGCGATAGGAAGTTCATTAGGGGCGCAATCGTTGGTTCCGCTAATGGTTCCGTCCGGTGCAAGGAAAGTGCCTTTCACCCATTTGTCCTTACGGTCCAGCTTTTCCAGAATACCTTCCGCCAATGTAATGGCTGTTCCGCTGGGAGCATCCAGTTTGTGGATATGATGTGTCTCGCTCATGGTGACATCATAAGCAGGGAACTGATTCATGATTTTAGCCAGATACTTGTTGACAGCAGAGAAAATGCTGACTCCCAGACTGAAGTTGGACGACCAGAACAGTGTTTTGCCTCCTTCAGTGCAGAGCTTTTTGATTTCTTCGCCATGCTCGGCCATCCATCCGGTACTGCCCGATACCAGTTTTACACCGGCTTTGAACGCTTTCATATAATTGCTGTAAGCTACCATCGGATTGGTAAACTCAATGGCCACATCGGCCGATTTGAATGCTTCCGATTCGAAGTCATCCTGATTATTGATGTCAATGATGCAGACGATTTCATGTCCGCGACTACGGGCAACCTTTTCTATCTCTTTGCCCATCTTTCCGTAACCGATCAGTGCTATTTTCATTGTTTTCTGACTTATATTCAAAATAATAGTCGCAAAGATAAGATTTTTATTACATTTGCAGCGCACATTAACGTCTTGTTAACATGGAACATCTTCTCCACTACGTGTGGAAACATAAATTATTTCCCCTGAAAGTACTGCAAACCACCAACGGCTTACCGGTAGAAGTGATTGACTCCGGTCTGCAAAACCCGAATGCCGGTCCCGACTTTTTTAACGCGAAACTAAAGATTGATGGTGCCTTATGGGTAGGGAATATAGAAATACATACACATTCTTCCGATTGGTTTCGCCACGGGCATGATTGCGACAAAGCCTATGATTCTGTGATTCTCCATGTGGTGAGCGAGGCGGATACGGAAATAACCCGTACCAACGGTGAACAGATACCACAACTATTGCTGACTTGTCCGGAAAATGTGCAATCCCATTATCATGAACTTTGCGTAGCCGATCATTATCCGGCTTGCTATCCCATCCTTGCTTCTCTTCCCAAACTTACCATCCATTCCTGGCTGACCGCTTTGCAAACAGAGCGTTTGGAGCAGAAAGCACAGTTAATCATGCAGCGTCTCGAACTTTGCAACAATAATTGGGAAGATGCTTTCTTTATCACCCTTGCCCGTAATTTCGGTTTCGGCTTGAATGGAGATACTTTTGAAACGTGGGCGGGATTGTTGCCATTTCGTGCGTTGGGTAAGCACCGGAATGATTTGTTTCAGATAGAAGCTTTTTTCTATGGTTTGGCTGGGTTGTTGGAAGAAACATTTCTGAAAAAAGAACAGGAAGACGAATATAGTCTTCGTCTTTGTAAAGAGTTTCGTTATTTACAGCATAAATTTGAAATCGGGCAGGGGATGGATGCTACTTTATGGCGTTTTCTCCGGCTTCGTCCGGAAAACTTTCCGCATATTCGCCTGGCGCAGTTGGCTTATCTTTATCAGAAAGGAGACAAGCTGTTTTCACGTTTGTTGGAAGCGGAAACTCTGGCGGACGTGAGAGCTTTACTGGATACCCGTACGTCTCCCTATTGGGAGAATCATTATCTATTCGGACGACTATCTTCTCAAAAGGAAAAGACGATGGGAGAGCGTTCCAAGGATTTGATTGTCATTAATACGGTGGTTCCTTTTCTTTATACCTATGGTTTGCACAAGGCAGATGAACGAATGTGTGAACGTGCCGCACGCTTTCTGGAAGAATTGAAGGCGGAGAGTAATCACATCATTCGTTCGTGGAGCGATGCCGGACTTCCGGTAGTCAGTGCGGCGGATAGTCAGGCACTGATACAGTTACAAAAAGAGTATTGCGATAAGCGGAAATGTCTGTACTGCCGCTTCGGCTATGAATATTTGAAACATACAAAGATTTAGTTCTTAAAATAACCAAGATGCCAAACTTGTCATTATCTTTGCGCCGTTAATTAAACTCTTAATTTATATAGTATTATGAGAGCTAAAAAGTTTGTATGCTGCTTGCTGGCTATGATGCTGCTCGCAGGTGTTTCGTTTATCTCCTGCGGTAATAGTTCCAAGGCAAAAGCCGATAGTGAACTGACTACACAAGACGGTGAAGATTTCAAATCCTTTTTGGATAAATTTACTTCCAGTGCAGCCTTCCAGTATACTCGTATCAAGTTCCCATTAAAGACTCCGATCACTTTGTTGGCAGATGACGGAGAAACCGAGAAAACATTCCCTTTCACTCGGGAAAAGTGGCCGTTGCTGGATAGTGAAACTATGAAGGAAGAGCGTATCACCCAGGAAGAGGGAGGTATTTATGTTTCCAAGTTTACGCTGAATGAACCGAAACACAAAATCTTTGAAGCGGGCTATGAAGAGTCCGAAGTGGATTTGCGTGTTGAGTTCGAATTGCAGGCTGACGGGAAATGGTATGTGGTGGATTGCTATACAGGCTGGTATGGATATGACTTGCCGATTGGGGAGTTAAAACAGACTATTCAGAATGTGAAAGAAGAAAATACCACATTCAAAGAAATACATCCGTAGAGATAAGTATCAATATCAAGTATTAAGTATTAGCCAGTCATTTAATACTTAATACTTAATACTTATTATTAGGGTTCTCCTACATAATATCCTAGTTCGGATTCTTTTCCGTCCACCATCTCCCTGACAATGCCGTTTTTAGTGTTGAAATCCTGATAGAGTTCTTCATAATCACGTGTATAATCTGCGTCGGGGACTACGTTAACATCAAATTTTAGTTCTGCTTTTCCATTTGGGAGCATATTGCCGAAAATCCGGATGCGGTGAACCACTTCGCCTACATTCTTGATGCTGTTGTAGGTTGCTTTGAATTGCCTGATACCGTCTTCGGGAATGATGATATGCGAACTTTTATCCAGAATGATACAGCCACAGGAAGGTTGCATTTCTGAAATGATTAACGGAGCGTCTCCCGTGTTGGTGATGGTAAACATGATATCGAGTTGCTGACCTTGCTTGATAGGGTAATAGTGCCTGACGGAATCTTTTATCGTCATGCTGGTGGGACGTACTTCCTTTCTGCACCCTGTAAAGTAGAGCGGAAGTGCCGTCAGTAGTAAAATATAGAATATAGATTTATTCATTGTTGCCATTTATTTTTGTTATATCACTTTTTCAGCATTTAAGGGATGAATGCAATTTCATCGATACCCATTTGCGTTCCCGGCTTCTTTAAACAACTGATTTTTATGCTTAATTGTTCTGTTCCGTTCAAGTCTGCCGGAACGGTGGCTTTCATCATTTCTCCTTTTTCTGGGGAGTCTTCCGGTTTTAAGTCTATTGTTTTATAGGCTACTCCGTCTTTCAACAGTTGAACTTGCTGTGGAGCATAGATGCGATGGCGGGGAAGATTCAAAAAACTGATATAGAATGTTCCTGATGCATTGAGTCCTTTAACCGGCAGGTTGATGGTACATTCTTCTCCCGGAATGATAACCCAACCGCAATGATAGTCTCCGGGTAAACCGTGAGTGCCATCGGTCAGTTTCTTTGAATCATTTTTATTTAGTTTAGGGGTTGCGGAAGGATGCATTCCCAGAAACAAACTTTTCTTTATGTCGGAAGCAAGTATATATTGTTCCCATTCCTTTATATAATAGTCAATCTCATAAGCTGACTCATTATAATATCCCATTCCGGCAAATGCTTGATGCTCTTTGAGCTGGGTGACCCATTTACGAGCTTGGGGAAGCGGTTGAATATCCTTTCCATTCCGCTTGGCATATCCGTAAGCGTCGAAACTGTGGTCACGTGCTAATTCCATGCGCGTGAAAGACAAGGCGGTCTGGAGCTCGTGCAGCTTTTTGCGCTCTTTCCCTTTTGCTTCGGATACAAAATCTCCCATTTCATCATAGAATTTGATAAACTTCTCCGGATAGAGGAATCCTTTTTCCGATTCTCTGATACCGGCGTAAAGTCCGAGCCGCTTTCCGGATTGGGCGTTGTTTTCTAGCTCTGTGTAGTAATCGTACAGCCATTTTTTGGATACCGGGTATTCCTGATTGAAATAGCTTTTAATTAACTCATCAACCGGAAGCTCCGGGTTGATAAGAAGGGCTGATAATACAAAAGTCCTCATTTCATCGAAGGAAGAATAGCTGTAACCGCTTCCGTTGAAAAATATGCCGCTGGCTCCGTGTTGTTTGAAAAGTTGGAGTCTTTGCTGGGCTATCTTTAATATGGGGAAAGGAGTGAGGTAGTCGTCGAAGTTGTTGATATAGTCCCATATATAGATGTTGTTCGTTACTTTCTTCCAGTTGTCGAGTTGTTCCGCAAATTTCTTGTCTTGCTCGTCCTTGCCGTCTGTCCGGCGGAGCGGGTAGTCGATAGCGCTGACAATTACCCCGACGTTAGGCGGGAGCTGCTTGTCTGTGACTTGTTGCGTAGTCAGGTAGGAAGTCGTAAAGAACGTGTGTTTGGGAAAACGCTGCGACAGGCGGAGGATCAGTTCCGTAACGGCGGGAGTTGCGTTCTTCTCTGTATTTCCCAATGCGGTGCAGGTGGCACACGTACAGGCGTACGGAGTATCATCCGGTGCGATTACAAAACGGAAATTCCCCTTTTCACCGAAGTTATCTACGATGTAACTTTCTATCTGGCGATACATATCCTCGGAAGAAAAACACAATTGTGAGTCATCTGTCTTCCCGTGAATGGTGGCATATACTTTCTCTGCATCTTTTCCCAAGACTTTTCGCTGGTTGTGTCCCCATATTCCCCAGCTGTCGTCAAAGTTGTCCAGGCCGATAACGCCTGTATGATCGGCGTTCAGGCCGTATGGAGAATAAATACTTTGATAGTCAAATGCAAAAGCTCCGCAAGTATCGTTGAGATTGATAAGGGCGGGAGGAAGATCCGAACCGTCTATACGCGGGTCTTCTTTGCTGATCTTCTTTATCAGTTGGTATTGCAGCCATAACATTTGTTTGTCGTCACTTGCGGTCAGTCTGATATCAGAGCCTTTGCAGGCTACTTTGAATCCTCTCTGCAATGTTGGGTCTATCTGTATGATGATGCGCCACATGTCCATTTCGGAAACGCCAAAAGCTACTATTTCATCGTCGTTTGCACGCTTCTTGAGATGCTCGTACAGGTATTTCGCCCACCGGGTGTCTCTGTCGGTCGGATCCTCACCAATGGTGACGAGATACCCTTCTTTAGATGGGAACATCTCCGTGCGTGCCTGCATACGGCAGCCGGATAAAAGGCAGCAAATACATATCATTCCTGCCAATACAGGGCCAAGCGTATCAGAATGAAATATAAACTTGTGCATAGATGTTATATAAGTTTTTATAGCGTGTCGATATGGATTCTATCTGGTTGGACGGACTTGTCCCTCGCACCGTATTGGTTTGGTTATAATAGGTGTTCCAAGTGCCCATCAAGCCTATGGTAATGTTGGGACTGACCATATACTGACCTCCCAATCCCACCATGGTATTGGTGTGAGAGAAAGAGCCGGGCAGCGCATAGTCCAGTACGGCCGTTTCCGGTGCCGATCCGATGCTTGCCATGGCGTTGATATTTGTCTTTGTATCGCTCGCCGGGAAGTATTTGGCGCCAATCTGCGCATTGTAATAGAAGTTAGAGTTGAAGAAGTGCATATCGATCTTCGTGTTGAGACGAACCACTTCAATGGTCTTGGCTAATTCTCCGCCTACAGTGAGTAGGTTAGTCTTTGACTCATTCCAACCCGTAAACAGATAGCCATTGTCTCCGGTGCCGCCTGCAAAGAATTCATCGTTCCATTCATAACGCTTTGTGTAGGCGGCTACCCGTCTATAACCCACATGTGCGCCTATTTCCCAATCATTCTTGAGATAATGCCGTAAAGCGACATCAGCCGTTATGTCCGGGAAGTATTTGGTCGCAAAGGCTGCATTGGCCGTGAGGCTCCACTTCGGTGAGAAGTGATGCGTCCACTCACCTTGTACCTGAATGCCAACCCCTCCTGGTGTCTGTTCTTCAGCCTCCATGCTGTCGCTTGCCGAGCCACTTCGCCCTGCATAGTTGAGGCGTCCTGTGTAGCTGTTCTTCTGGCCTTTTCGGGTATATTCGGCTGTTGCAACAGAGGTAATGATATCTTCTTCTCCGTAGCGTGCACGGAGATAGGTCAAAGCAATCTCATTCTTGAGCATCATGCTTCTAAGGCCCGATAAATGTCGTTGGAAAGAGCGATATTCCATGATGGATGGCTCGTAGTACTTTTGGTAATAATAGGCTGAATCCGCTTGACGGTTGGCTTCATATACCACTCCCTTGGTGTACTTCAATGATTTGTTCTGACTGTCATAAAGCAAAGCTGTATCAAGAACAGCGAGAGCCTTTTCCGGTTCTTTGGCTTTTGTCAGTTGCAGGGCACGGTATTCACTGCTCTGTGAGAATGCGCCTATAATCTCTTTGTTGCTCGGGTATTTGTTGAGTATCGGCTTCAGAAATTCCAAAGAAGCTTCGTATCTCTTGTCACGTTCAAGCACGGTAGCTCTTTTAGCCTGATAGAATGGTTCTTCAGGATAATAATTGATTCCTTGTGCTGTATATTTCTCGAATTCATCGTATTTTCCGAGTAAACCGGACGAATTGATGGCATACCGTAATCCGAGATCGCTCGATGGATTCAGGCTAATTAGCTTAACAGATTCCTCGTATGCTTTCTTCGTAGCTCCGGCTTCCATACATTTCTTGATGTACGGCACTGCTAGTTCCTCGTATCCGATAACATAGAAAATGCGCATATCCTCATCACTCTGCTCGATGGCAGATAGATACAGTTGCAAAGCCTCTTCGGTTTTATCCATTTTATCGAGAATAAATGCCCTTTTCAACGTGCCGTTTTCGTAATCAGGGAAGTGAAGAGTGATGGTGTCCAATGTTGCAAGTGCTTCATTGTAACGTTTCATATTGATATAGCAACTCAAGGCTTTTTCCCATGCGGCACCGTTCACTTCATTGTCGTCTACATGTTTTTGAGAAACGAACAATACGTGCGGCAATGCTTCTGCGTACAGACCAAGTTCCATCAGTTTTTCAGCTTTCTTCATGTGTTGTGCGCTCATGGCAAGCGTAATATCATAATCATCAGGATACATCTCATACATCTTTTTCAGCGTTGAATAGGCAAGATCATCCTCATTCATCTGGCGATAAAGCATATATTCTTTATAAAGAATTCCTTTATCATTGTTGCCATATTGTTTTTTAGCTTCTCTGATATAGAAGAGTGCGTCATCGGTATATCCCCGGGTGACGGAAGTGTTCAGCAGGTAGTCTAATGCTTCCTTGTTCTTATTACCTCCTTCGTAGGCCATGCCATATAATACATAAGGATCCCGCTGCTTCTCTGCTCGGGCAGCCTCCATTAACAGATCGTTATACATACGCCGTATGGCAGGGCTGTTGTTTCTTCGCATTTGCTCGCGTATAAACACCAGAGCTTCCGGATAACGTGCCAATTCACTAAGGATACTCGCCCTTTTGACGATAAGCGCACCGCTTCCCGGTATGGCAGCCAAACCGTTGGATGACCAGCCTAGAGCAGCTTCCCGGTTTCCTTCCTGTAAATGCAGGTTAATGATGTCCAGATAATATTCTTCGTTTTGAGGAGATACTTTGATAAGCTCCGTCAGCTTTTCGATAGCCTCTTTTCGGTTACCACCTTTTTTCATTTGCTGGTAGCCTACCTCCATGCTGTAGATATAATCCTTCCTTAGAATCGTATCGTTCGGGTAAATCTGATTGATTCGTTTCAACAGACGATCTGCTTCCACATCGTTGTTCTGCTTGCGGTACAGTTCAATCTTTCTTCGCCATAAACCTCTCCAATACGGATTCACTTCCAGCAACTCATTAACGTAACAAATAGCACTGGAATAATTCTCGGTGATATCTTCTACGTCTACCAGCAGATGTTTGGCATTGACGTTGTTGTAATTGTCATCTATCGCTTTGACAAGATGATAACGCGACTGGTCATAGTTCTTTTCGTGGAACCAGTATTTTCCCATGAGCCATTCAAGGTCAGAAACATTCGGGTATTTCTGAAGGCCCTCCTCCAACAGCTCTTTCCCTGCTTCCCATTCCTCGTTCGCAAAATGCTCCTGTACAATCTGGGCATATTGCTCCGGTGTCTGGAATCCGTTGTCGGTCCCGGAGGAAGAGGTTATCAGTAAAAACAGACAACCTAATATGGTGATCTTATGGAGAAATTCTCTGTTCATTCTATCTTGTCTTTAATCTTTCTTTCTTGTTTAAATCGTAGCAGGTTCGGGCTTCATTGCCGTTATATCAGTACCGTCTGCACTTTCTTCTTTCTGCTTGAATCCCTTACGTTCCATGTTCTTCCACTTGAAGTCTCTATTGGTCAGATAACTGAGGTATCCTCTCAATGAACAGAAAGTGATGATGGGATGATAGAAGATGGGCTCCAATATGGACGCAATGATAATCCACAGGTATTCATATCCTCTTTTATATAGCATCCCGACATAGTAGTCGTAGGTAATAACAACGATGGAAAGGAACTGGCAGAACGTATAGATCGTCAGGTAAATCATCCATGCCGTGTTCCAGTTGACTGCTCCTGTAAAGGCCAGATAGATAAATACTATCAAACCGACGAGCTCGATGATCGGCGCTAGAAACTCAAAAACGAACATATAAGGCAGAGTTAACAGTCCCATCTGTTTATACGTCTTTTTGAAAATCATCTTACGATGGATATTAAGTGTCTGGAACAATCCCCGTGCCCAACGGGTACGTTGCCGGTAAAGCATTGCCAGGTTGGGAGGTCCTTCCGTCCAACAACAAGTATCAGGAATCTGTACGATCTTATAAGGACGGGAGAAGTCGCACATATATCCTACCATGCGGGTAATGAGGTCCATGTCTTCGGCAAAAGAGGGAGCATCGTATCCTCCGGCTGCAATCGCTACCGAACGATCGAAAAGACCGAATCCACCGGAAACATTCGGCATACCATTGATAGCGGACCATCCCATCTTACCAATCAGATAAGAGCGCATATATTCCAGATTCTGGAAAAGTGGAATCGGTGTACGGGGAGTTCTAACGTCTATGATTTGTCCGTCTTTCACGACGCATCCGTTAGCCATCAACATCGTTCCGCTGACTGCAATTACTTGTTTTTCTGAAGATATAATGGGCGAGATACAACGATAAAGAGCATACTTTTCCAAAATGCAATCCACATCCGTGCAGATAAAATAAGGATGAGAAGCAACGTTGATACCCGCATTGGATGCATCCGCTTTGGTTCCTCCATTTTCTTTGTCTACAACGATGAGTCGGCTGTATTTCGGGTTGGAGGATTTGAGGAGTCTTCGGAACGGTCTGGTTTTGATTCGCTCGATATAAGCATAGGGCACTTCTACCAGTTCATAATATTCGGTCATATTTTCCAATGTACTGTCCGTACTTCCATCATTTACAATAACCACCTCGAAAAGCGGATATTCCAATGCAAGCATGGAGTTCACATTATCAATGATTGTCTTTTCTTCATTGAAGGCAGGAGCAATTACCGAAATGCCCGGTGTATAGGGGGATTCCTTGATTGTTTTCCGCATATAGCTTTCCACATAGTAATCCTTTCTCCGTTTTAGAGAAATGAAAGAGAGGAAGGCGAATGTGACGAAGAATATCGCCAGCATGCTCGTATAAAAGAATACGAAATAATTGAAGAATGTAAATATTATATCTCTCATGTTCTCTAGTTTAACTGGTTGATTAACGGATGCTTGGTGTGGGCAAACAATATAGCTGTGTGGGAATCTGCTTTTCTTTCCAATTGATCGAATGTTTTCCTTCCCATTGCACTATACTCATAGAGGGCTTTGAGTATGACTCTCTTGGTTCCCCAGTTATCTGCTTCATCATAAGCATTGTAAAGAAATCCTAAAGCCTTATCGGTCTTTAGATCCGCAATAGCCGAAATGATTTGTCGTTTGACTTCTTCCGGTTGTACATTATACATTTCAATCAGCTTAGGTTCAACCTCTTTGTATTTTAGTTTACCTAAAGTCTTGATCGCTTCACCTCGTATTTCCACAGAACGGGCATTGAGTTGCTTCGCGAGAATTGGGGCACTTTCGGTTTCATTATATAGCCGGATTTCGTTGATAAAGAATATCTTAACGTTTTCTTCAGCTGAAGTATTCACCCATTTAATAAAGGTGGGTGTGTTATATCCCACTTTCTTACGGTGCTCCAAGATAGCGTGTAACTCCATCATGTCCCATTGCCTTAACTTCATGCCGATGTCTTCGTCGAAGAAGCGGAACGGGTCACCCTGGCTTAACCACATATAAGTGTAGCGTGCCGAGTTTCTTAGTTCTAGTTCACGATGATAGAGGAAACGCACCAATACCGCTTCAGAAGCATACCCATTGATGGACTGAATAAGTTTCAGAGCTTGTATCTTTGATCTTTTGGAACCGAATTGAAGTTCGCGTTCAAGGAAACGTGTGATTTGGAATACGGTTTGAATCGTTTGATAGTTTAGTTCATTGATCTCATCTTCATGCACACTCTTGATTTCTGTTAATAGTTGAGTGATAATGCGTAACTCGTTAGGTTTCGGGCGCTTTTTCGTATCATATTCTAATCTGTCAGCTATCTCTTCTTCACTCAATGTGTTGGAATCTAGTGAGATAGATTTCATTTCTTCATAATACTTATCAAATGCTTTATTGTATTTCCGCTTCTCTTTTCGCCTTTTAAATATACCATATATAATATGGAATAGGAGAAATAAGTACGCAATAATACAAAACATTACAGCAATTGAGCATATTCTTATGATTAAAGGATAGCCAATAAACTTGTAATATATCCAATAGAAATAATATTCTATGTAATCTATACCATACAGTACTTGATCCATTTCCCTTGATATATTTATATATAGAACTTGTATATTCGGAATAAAAGCTCTATATTTGTTGTATTGAATGTTCTGTCTAATGCAAATATACGAAATAACTTGTATATATTATCCAGTGTTCATGAACAGGCCTTTTGAGCCCTATTTTAGCTCTTGTGATTATTCTCGATGGAAAGGATTGAAATTACAAATAAAGGCAAGCAAAAAGCTATTAGGAGTTAAATATATTTTTGATAAGTTAACAAATGGAGCCTGGAAATAAGTGTGATAAGCCAGGTTCTCATGCGAAACAAAAACAAACAATAAATTTAAAAATTAAATTAAGATGAAAATTAAAAGTTTGATGTATGTCCTTATGGGGACAATGTTGGTTACTACTTCCTGCTCTGATAATGAGTTGGAAAAAGGTAACGATGGTTCGGGAACTGTTGACCCGGTAAATGCTTCTACACTTGTGAATGTATATTCCGATAAAAGTGGTTCTGAAGCGAGTCTGCTTGTGGGAGATGTATTAGTGAAAGATTCCCGTACTCTTACGTTGAATGTTCCTGCTGCTTGCGAGAAAGTGTATATGAAATACAATACAGTTTCGGGAACAGAAGCTACAAAAGAATTTGCTTTGTCTCCTGTTAGTCGTGGTGTAGATCAGAGTACTGGTTTCAATTTTGAAACAAACCGTCTGGCATTGGTAACTCTTGCGCTTCCTGAAGATGCAGTGCAGCCGACAAATGAAACGGACCAAGGCTATCTTTTCTATCATAACACAGGTGTGGTGATGTTCGAAGATGGTTGGCCTATTCAACTGGATTCATGGTATGATGAAGATTTCAACGATGTTGTATTCGAGTATGACTTGAAGGTGACTGAATGTCATAGTCAACAGATGATGGAGACTGTAGGAGGTAAAGAAGAATTGTTGTTGACTTTGGATGTTCGTGCTGTAGGTGGTATATACCCGACTGTGTTAGGTGTTGTACTGGATGGTTTGAAAAGCGAGTATGTTGATCGGATTACTGCAAGCCTTGTACTAAAAGGTGGTCAGGGAACAATGACAGACTTAGCTAAAGAGGAACTTTCTACAAAAAATATAGTGAAAGTTGAAAATAAAAATTGGAATTGGAGTAATGATACTCGCAAAGAACCGCGTTTCGCAATATTGACAGTGGATAAAGCACAAGCGGAAGGAACTGTTATTACACTGGATGGTTTAACTTCTTTGATGGATAATAATCAGGATATGTTTCAGGTAACACAAGGAAAAGTAAGAGAAGGACTACCTATGTTGCGTGCTGAAGTTAGACTGATTGGTAAAGAAGGATTAACTGGAGCTGAAAGAGATGCTCAGCTTGCAGCATTTAGAGAGTTGATTTTAGATACTAATAGACAGAATTTCTTTATTAAGGTGAACGGTGGTAAAGAAATACACATGAGGGGTTATGCACCGACTTCTGCTTACAAAGCAGAATATGAAGCATTGGTTGCGGGTGACACTACACTGGATGCAAATGTTTATTATTCAAATACCAAAGGTTCCACTTGGGGAGTTAAACTTCCGGTTGGCACACGTCATGCTTATGAACGTGTACCATTTAGAGAAGCATATCCTGATTTTACTAAATGGGTAGATAGTAAGGGTGCTTCAAACCAGAAATGGTATGAGAACTTTGTTGATGAAAAAACTATAAGATATTGGTAATGCAAATTATCAGTCAATACGTTATTTGAGTTATTTTGTACAATTTGAACCCCTCTTTTTTCGAAAAGAGGGGTTTCTTTGTATTCGGAAGAATAATCTTTAAACTAATACCGTAATGACGAAGCGATTTTTTATAGGCTACAGTTTGATTACTTTTTTTCTCTTAAATAGTGTGGTGCTTTTGGCACAGCACAAAGCTTCTTTTGTGCAGCAATGGAAAATAGAAGATGCATCCCATGCTTTGCAAATAATAGAACGTGCAGATACATTAGAATTGATAGTTCCGGACGGACTGACTATGTGGTATCGGCAACGATTGACGGGCGATTATGAAATAAGTTATCGTATTTGTATGGTGATGCAAGGTGGAAAGTATGACCGCTTGAGTGATCTGAACTGCTTCTGGGCTGCCAATGATCCTAAATACCCTGATGATCTTTTTGCCCGTAGTCAGTGGCGTGACGGCATCTTTAAAAACTATAACACATTAAACCTTTTCTACGTTGGATACGGAGGAAATGATAACTCAACGACCCGTTTCCGTCGATACAAAGGAGAATATTATGGAGTGGCAGATGACAAGGTGAAACCTTTATTGAAAGAATATACCGATGCCTCTCATTTACTCGTCCCCAATCAATGGTATGAGGTTCGGATTCGAGTGGAAAAGGGAATCACAACTTATTCTGTGAATGATGAAGAGTTGTTCCGCTATACCCTTGCGGGTAGTGAAGGTGACGGACACTTCGGTTTACGTCTTTTGCAGAATCACGTACTCTTTACAGATTTTAAAGCGACTATACTTTGACTTATATACTGAAAACCTAATAAGACTATATTTCCATGATGAAACAACCTTTTACTAAATTTGGAGTGACAACTCTGTTTTCTCTTTTGTGTTCAGCATTCCTTCATGCGCAAGTTGTAACAGATGAACGGATGTTTTCTTTTGAAGAACCGCAAATACCGGATTGTATCACCGCTACTCATTCCCGCCTGTCGGTATCTGATCTGCATTATAAAGATGGAAAACATTCGCTGGAATGGACATTTGAACCGGGTGGAATATTGGAACTCAAGAAAGACCTGAAGTTTGAGAAGAAAGATCCGACCGGCAAGGATTTATATCTTTCGGCTTTTATTGTGTGGGTTTATAATGAAGTTCCCCAAGATGCGACCATTGAGTTTCAGTTTCTGAAAGACGGCAAACGATGCACATCTTTCCCTTTTGGTATTAATTTCAGTGGTTGGCGTGCCGCATGGGTTTGCTATGAACGTGATATGCAAGGCACACCGGAAGAAGGCATGAATGAACTCCGGATTATTGCTCCAAATTCAAAAGGAAGCCTTTTCATCGATCATTTGATTACGGCTACTAAGGTTGATGCACGTCAACAGACGGCCGATCTGCAAGTTCCTTTTGTCAATGCCGGGACCACCAACCATTGGCTGGTTGTCTATCAACACTCGCTTTTGAAACCGGATATTGAATTGACTCCTGTAGACGATAAGCAAAGAGCAGAAATGCAACTGTTGGAAAAGCGTTTTCGTGATATGATCTACACGAAAGGGAAAACGACAGATAAAGAAGTAGAAACCATCCGCAAGAAATATGATTTCTATCAGATAACTTACAAGAACGGCCAAGTATCGGGAGTACCTATCTACATGGTACGTGCTTCAGAAGCTTATGAACGGATCATACCGAACTGGGATAAAGATATGCTGACTAAAATGGGAGTGGAAATGCGTGCTTATTTCGACCTGATGAAAAGAATTGCCGTTGCATATAATAATGCGGCAAATCCGGTGATTCGGGAAGAAATGAAGAAGAAGTTCTTAGCAATGTACGATCACATAACCGATCAGGGGGTAGCTTATGGTAGTTGTTGGGGAAATATTCATCATTATGGCTATAGTGTTCGCGGTCTGTACCTGGCATATTTTCTGATGAAAGATGTGCTTAGGGAAACCGGGAAACTTCAGGAAGCCGAACGTACGTTACGTTGGTATGCGATTACTAACGAAGTATACCCTAAACCGGAAGTTAATGGAATTGATATGGACTCTTTCAATACACAGACCACAGGACGCATTGCCAGCATTTTAATGATGGAAGATACACCGGAAAAACTACAATATCTCCGGTCTTTCTCCCGTTGGATTGATTTTGGTTGCCGTCCTGCATTGGGATTGTCCGGTTCGTTTAAAGTAGACGGAGGTGCTTTCCATCATCGAAATAACTATCCGGCTTATGCTGTGGGCGGACTCGATGGAGCAACCAATATGATCTATCTTTTCAGCCGGACGGAATTTGCTGTTTCCGAGTTAGCTCATGAAACAGTGAAAAATGTACTGTTGACCATGCGTTTCTATTGCAATAAGCTGAACTTCCCTCTTTCCATGTCCGGTCGTCATCCAGATGGAAAAGGTAAACTGGTTCCTATGCATTTTGCTATGATGGCTTTAGCCGGTTCTCCCGATGGAAAGGAGGAATATGATAGTGAAATGGCTTCTTCTTACCTCCGTCTGATTTCAGACCCAAGTATTGAAAATGACTCTCCTGAATATATACCTAAGGTTTCAAATACTGAAGAACGTAAGGTGGCAAAACTTCTTATAGAGAAAGGTTTCCGTTCGGAGCCGGACCCGCAGGGAAATATAGCGATGGGATATGGTTGCGTCTCTGTCCAACGTCGTAGTAACTGGTCGGCTGTGGCACGCGGACATTCCCGTTATCTATGGGCGGCAGAGCATTATCTGGGAGCAAATCTATACGGTCGTTACCTGGCACACGGCAGTTTGCAAATATTGACTGCTGCACCGGGACAGACAGTAACTCCCGCCACTAGCGGCTGGCAGCAGGAAGGTTTTGACTGGAACCGTATTCCGGGAGTGACATCTATTCATTTGCCATTGGAGCAATTGCAGGCTAAGGTGCTCAATGTGGATAGTTACTCTGGAATGGAAGAGATGCTTTACTCCGACGAGGCTTTTGCCGGTGGTTTGTCTCAACAGAAGATGAATGGTAATTTCGGAATGAAGTTACATGAGCATGATAAGTACAACGGATCACATCGGGTACGTAAATCTTACCATTTCATCGATGGAATGATTGTCTGTCTTGGTTCGGATATTGAAAATACAAATACGGAGTTCCCGACAGAAACGACTATCTTCCAATTGGCAGTTACTGATAAAGCAGGGCATGATTATTGGAAAAATTATCAAGGAGATAAGAAAGTATGGGTGGACCATTTGGGAACGGGTTATTATGTTCCAACTCCCATCCGGTTTGAGAAGAACTTTCCTCAATACTCGCGAATGCAAAATACAGGAAAGGAAACAAAGGGTGATTGGGTTTCTTTGGTTGTAGATCATGGAAAGGCACCGAAAAACGGAAGTTATGAATACGCTGTTCTGCCTCAGACGAATGAAACTCTGATGAAGAAATTTGCAAAGAAGCCCACTTATAAGGTATTACAGCAAGACCGGAATGCACATATTGTAGAGTCCGTTTCCGAACAGATCATTTCTTATGTGTTGTTTGAAACTCCTGAAACGACATTGCCGGGTAGTTTATTACAACGTGTGGATACTTCCTGTCTGGTTATGATTCATAAAGGATCTGCTGATAAGATTAAGTTGACGGTGGCACAACCGGATTTGGCTTTGTATCGCGGTCCAAGCGATGAAGCGTTTGATAAAGATGGGAAACGCATCGAACGTAGTATCTATTCACGACCATGGATTGAAAATGCCAGTAGTGAAATACCTGTGACTGTAACGATAAAAGGGCAATGGAATGTAGAAGAAACTCCGTTTTGCAAGGTGATTTCTTCTGATAAGAAGCAAACAGTTTTGCAGTTCAGTTGTAAAGATGGTGCTAGCTTTGAAGTGGAGTTAAGGAGATAAAAGTCAGACTGTAGTGTACTGAATAAGTTGACACTTCTCAAATTCGAAATTCACATGGAAGAATTAAAAAAGAAGTACACTCCTT
>NZ_JBDFVF010000058.1:0-22858 GCF_040913205.1 Bacteroides sp. MSSM.1001136sp1_RTP21357st2_D2_RTP21359_211015
AACAAAGCCCGGGCTTGAGAAAGTCTGGGCTTTGCGCATAAAAAAAGGCTGTGTCAGCGTTTTGACACAACCTCTTTGTATTGTGTGCAATTCTAATCGATGAGAAAAACTCCTGTTAGAACCATGTTAATGCATATAAGTAAACGACTGCTGCCGGTATGGCCATCAAAGAACTGTCAAACCGATCGAGCATCCCTCCATGTCCCGGAAGAATATTTCCCGAATCCTTTACGTGCAATTGGCGTTTTAGCAATGACTCCGTCAGGTCGCCCCATGTACCGAATATAACCACAGCTAATGCCAGTCCTGCCCATTCCATCATTGACATAAATGGGAAGTAGTGAGCAAGTATAAAAGACACTCCGATTGCTACAACTCCGCCGCCGATAGAACCTTCCCATGATTTCTTGGGAGAGATGCGTTCAAAGAGTCGGTGTTTGCCTATCAGTGACCCGATGCAATAAGCACCCGTATCATTCAGCCAAAGGAAAATAAAGATGGATAACGGTAGAATCGGATTATAGCTTATGCTACTGAATTCCGATGCCGGATCATTATGGAAAGCCAATACATTCAGCAAAGCAAAAGGCAGACCGATATAAAGTTGGCTAAGCATCGAATAAGCCCAGTTAAGTACCGGGTTCTCCTTTTTCAGATACAACTCGCTAATCATCATGTAAAGCAATAAAAGCACATACGGGATGAATATTTTCGAATCGGCTGCATCAATGCAGAATCCCATGATTGCGAGGAATAAATAAGCCCCGCCGAGCATATTAATGGTCTTGTTTATCTTGACTCCTTCTGCGCGCATATTTACCAACTGTGCAAACTCATAAATAGTCAGTGCACTGATAACGGTAAACAGAATGCCAAAACTGAATGCGTCATAAAGGATGCACCCTACCAAGATGGCAACGAAGAGTACACCCGTAATAGCTCGTTTTATGAAATTGTTAATCAAAATCTATTCGTTTTAATTATTTGGACCCGTTAGCTTGTTCTTCTCCATTGGACTTACCCTCTACGGTAACTTTGCCTTCCACTGTAACCTTGTTACCTGCTGCGGCAACTTTGGTGTCAATGGAAGCTTGCTCCTCTGCAGTATTTTCAGCTTCTTCTTCTTTGATTTCTTTTTCTTCTTCTTTTAACTTTTGGGCAAGTTCCCTTTCAGCTCTTGCGGCATCCTGGCTTTCTTTAGCAGCCATGATTTCTTCCGAACGCGAAGCCCAGGGGCGTTTGCCGAAGATACGTTCAACGTCTTCCGCAAAGATTACCTCTTTGTCAATCAGTAATTGCGTCAGTTCGTTGTGACCTTCTTTGTGCTCTGACAGAATTCTCTTGGCGCGGTCATACTGCTCGTTCACCATTCTCTTGACTTCTTCGTCAATTAGTTCGGCTGTCTTTTCGCTGTATGGACGGTTGAAAGAATATTCATCGTTGTTGTAATAACATAAATTCGGCAGCTTGTCGCTCATACCTAAATAAGCAATCATACCGTATGCCTGTTTAGTCACTCTTTCCAAGTCGTTCATGGCACCAGTTGAAATGCGGCCGAGGAATAAATCTTCAGCGGCGCGTCCTCCTAAAGTAGCACACATTTCATCCAACATTTGCTCCTTAGTAGTAATCTGACGTTCTTCCGGCAGATACCAGGCAGCTCCTAATGCACGTCCGCGGGGAACGATAGTTACCTTAATCAACGGATTGGCATATTCCAATAACCAGGAGATAGAGGCGTGTCCTGCTTCATGCAAAGCGATGGAACGTCTTTCAGCTTCCGTAGTAATCTTGGTTTTCTTTTCCAGACCACCGATGATGCGGTCTACCGCATCCAGAAAGTCTTGCTTGCCTACAAATTTCTTTCCGTGGCGGGCAGCGATCAATGCAGCTTCATTGCAGACATTGGCGATATCCGCACCCGAGAATCCCGGAGTTTGGCGAGCCAGCAAGTCTACATCAACACTATCGTCTATTTTGATCGGGCGCAAATGCACACCAAATACTTCTTTACGTTCATTCAAGTCGGGCAGATCCACATGTATCTGACGGTCAAAACGTCCTGCACGGAGCAATGCTTTATCAAGTACGTCTACACGGTTAGTAGCAGCAAGGATAATTACACCGCTGTTGGAACCGAAACCGTCCATCTCTGTCAATAACTGGTTCAATGTGTTTTCGCGTTCGTCATTTCCTCCCATTGCAGGATTTTTGCCACGAGCACGTCCTACGGCATCAATCTCATCAATAAAGACGATACAAGGGGCTTTCTCTTTGGCCTGTTTAAACAAGTCGCGAACACGGGATGCACCTACACCCACAAACATTTCCACGAAGTCAGAACCTGCCAGTGAGAAGAAAGGAACATTAGCTTCACCCGCCACAGCTTTGGCAAGCAAAGTTTTACCGGTTCCCGGAGGGCCTACCAGCAATGCTCCTTTGGGTATCTTACCTCCCAAATCCGTATATTTCTGCGGTTCCTTCAAGAACTCTACAATTTCCTCTACCTCTTGTTTCGCTTCTGCCAAACCCGCTACATCCTTAAATGTAATCTTGATGGCTCCACCTTTTTCAAAAAGCTGGGCTTTTGATTTTCCTACGTTAAATACACCGCCGGGGCCACCACTGCCACCTCCGCTCATACGGCGCATGAAGAAGATCCATAACGCTACAAGCAAGACAAGCGGGAGTATCTGGATCAGGATTGCGGGAAAAATATCCGATTTGGGCGGATAGTCGGAAGAACCGTCAAAATGACCGGCTTCCTTTTCTGCCTGCAAAAACTCTTCCAGTTTATCGGTAGATGGCGTTCTACTTGTAATGATAGGGTTACGTCCCACTTTGGTAGAGTCCGCTCCAAAAACAGCCCCTACAGCAGTCGGTTTAAGAAAAGCTTCTATTGACTTATCTTCATAACCCAATACTTTGCTTACATAGCCCTTTTTTACGTAGTCCTGAAACTCACTGTAAGTTACAGCTTTGCTTCCAGCTCCCTTTGAATCACTGCCCCACCAGAGGCCGAGAAGCATAAGGGCAATAATCATATACATCCAGTTCAGGTTGAACTTAGGCATATTAACCTTATTGTTAGGTTTATTGCTATTGTTATTATTGCTATTATTATTGTCCATAATCATTAATTAGTCTAGATCGGGGATTTGAGTAAGTTTGGCATCTGCCCAAAGGTGTTCAAGATTATAAAAATCTCTTGTCTCCGGTAAAAAGACGTGTACCAGTACATCGGCATAGTCCATTGCCACCCATTCAGCATTCCGGAGTCCATCGATTGCATAAGGTTTGCTATCCGCACCTTTGCGTGTAAATTCCTTGATTGAATCTACAATAGCACTCACTTGACTGGGAGAATTTCCCTGACAGATAACGAAATATTTACAGATGGTATCTTCTATGCTGGTTAAATCGGCAACGATTATCTTTTTACCTTTTTTCTCTTGAATTCCTTCTTTTATTTTTTCAATTAATACTTTAGTATCGTTCATTCCTGTAATTGAGATTAATAATTCATGTTCTCTATTTGTTTATAACAAAAAAAGGCAAGCCTTTGTTTCTGATTATAAACGTGATATTTTTGACAAATATACGCTGATTTATTGGATACAAGAAAGTTATCCCTCAATTTTTGTGTTTTTTAGTGGAGATACTTTTGTTTAGAAAGCTTATTTGGACATTTTTGCAAAAAAAATATCAGAATTGTTTTGAATTCCCAAAATATTTGTATCTTTGCACCCGCAAACGGAAATTATTGGGCTATGGTGTAATGGTAACACTACAGATTCTGGTCCTGTCATTCCTGGTTCGAATCCAGGTAGCCCAACAAAACACCAGCTTTTTACTGACAAAAACCCGCTAAAAATGCAATTTTAGCGGGTTTTTTTGTGCTTTGACAAATACCATCCGAAAAAAGTTGACGCTAATTCGGTGGCTAATTCGGTGACACGAATGCACGTTGATAGTTCGAAAAACGCTAATCTTATGAAAAGCCGTGCGGTTGATTGATAAAGAATAAATCCTTAAACTGGCTGTCGTCTTGTTTAGTAGAAAAGAAAAACAGGTTTTATAGCTCAAGTGAGTATAAAACCTGTTTCTAATTTTTCTAAATCGGGCAGAACTCTTATTCTTCTGCTTTTATTGATTCATCGATTACTTTGATCTTTTGTAATACCAGTTCCAAGTCTGCTTTCAACTTATCTACCTTGCGGTTCAATTCAGTCAGCAGGCTGCTGCCTTTCTTAGAAGTAGAAGTCAGGAAGCCTAGATTGTTCTCATAAGTCTGAAGCTCATTCTTCATATTCTCATAAGTACGTACCAGCTTTTCGCGTTCTCTGTACAGAGATTGAGTGCCGCTTCCCTGAATATTGCTGATATTCGAACGGAAGCTACTTAACTTCTTGTTGGAAGCATTGATGTTAAAGCGGTCGAATAGCTGATCGATGATTCCGTGATACTGCTTGTATAACTTATCTTTTTCTTTGAACGGCACATGACCGATAGAGTTCCACTCTTTCATTAAATCCCGAACCAAGGTACTTGCTTCTTCGGTATCCATGCTTTCATCAATAGCGGATAACTTCTCGATCAACGCTTTCTTCTTTTCCATATTCTCTGTTTCTACGGAGCGTTGTGAAGAAGTAGCTTTGTTCTTTTGTTCGAAGAAATAGTCGCAAGCTGTGATAAACCGTTTCCAGATAGCATCCGAGTGTTTCTTGGCAACCGGTCCGATGGTCTTCCATTCTTTTTGAAGTTTGGTCAGTGCATCGGCAGTTACTTTCCAGTCTGTACTGTCTTTCAAGGCTTCCGCTTTTTCGCAGAGCGCTTTCTTCTTTTCCAGATTCTCGTTCATTCCTTCTTTCAGACTTTTGAAGAATTCTCCTTTCTTCTTGAAGAAATCATCGCAGGCATGGCGGAAACGCTCGAAGATCTTCACATTCATCTTTTGGGGCGCAAAACCAATGGTTTTCCATTTGTTTTGCAGGGCAATCACTTCCTGGGTCTTGTTTTCCCAGGCAGAGAATGTTTTCAGTTCATCATACTCAATCGCTTCAACGATTTCGCAGATGACGGTCTTTTGATCCAAATTATGCTGTTCGGCTTCTTTCAGCGATTCAAAGTGCTGCTGATGGCGGCGGTTGACAGCGGTAGAAGCTGCTTTGAACCGATTCCAGATTTCATCACGCAGTTCTTTGGCTACCGGACCTGTATCGCGGAACTCCTGATGCAACTTCTGAAGTTGGTGGAAAGCGGAAACAACATCTTCCTCGTCAGCCAACTTTTCGGCAGCTTCGCAGAGATGCGTTTTGATTTCCAGATTCTTTTTGAAGTCATATTCGCGGAATTCATTGTTCAGTTTCAATAAATCGTAGAACTTCTCTACATATAATTGATAGTTTTTCCAAAGTTCATTCACTTTACCTTGCGGCACCAGTTTTGTGTCATTCCATTGCTGTTGCAGCTTCTTGAACTCCGTATAAGATTTGTTGGCGTCATCTCCGGATTCCACCAATTCTTTCAGTTCTTCAATAATGGAAAGTTTCACTTGCAGGTTTTCTTCCTTTTGGCGTTCCAGCTCGGCAACCTGTTTGCTGCGTTTTTCCTTGATAACCCCCATCAGGCGTTTGAATTCTTCTTCCGTCGGGTCCTCTTCGGCAACAAAATCTTCAATGTTTCCACCGTTGTCTGTAAACTGTACCTTAGCAGCTTCCAACTCGGCATTATGTAACTTGTAGAATGATTGTTTCAGATTGTCAATTTCCTGCTTGTTCGCATTTTCAGCGTCTTGCGCAAGCTCTTTTAGCTGGTTTAGTACATCTTCCTTAGTGGCAGGTTTAGGAGCTGCTTCAGGTTGAACTTCGGCAGTAACATCTTCAGCCGGAGTCTCTGTAATAGCTTCAGAAACCTCGACTGTTTTCTTTTCTTCTTCTAATTCCCCTTGGTTCAAGGGTTGATTAGTGTCATGAGCGTCCATCATTGTATATTAGTTTTGGGTCACAAATTAATGAAATAAAACGATTACTTCATACTATTTTGCTTATTTTTTTTTGTTTATCGTGTTTTTATGACAATAAAACGGTTATTCCCATGTACAACATCATTCCGATGATGTCATTTGTAATGGCTATAAACGGACCTGTTGCAATGGCTGGATCGATTTTGAACTTCTCCAGCGTCATCGGTACCAGTGTCCCGAAAATAGAAGCGAACATTACCACGGCAAACAGGCTGATGGATACGGAATAGGTGACCGTAGCCGTTGCGCCGAACCTGATAAAGTTGTAGGTGTATACTAATAAGGAGATAATAGTGGCATTAATTAAAGCTACTACCGATTCCTTGGTAATCTGCTTGAAGGTATTTTTAGCGTCCAGCGAGCTGTTTGCCAAACCCTGTACGATGATTGCCGAAGATTGTGTTCCGACATTTCCTCCTGTACCACCGATTAGCGGGATGTACAGTGCCATTTCGGGATGGGCAGCAAAGGTGGAGTCGAAATTACCCAATATCATAGAGTTGCCGATTCCGCCGATCATACCGATTAATAGCCAGGGGAGGCGGGCGGTGGTCTGTCTCAATACATTATCGTCTGTTTCTACGTCCTGCGAAAGACCGGATGCCAACTGATAGTCACGTTCCGACTGCTCACGGACTTCATCCATGACGTCGTCGACGGTGATTTGTCCCACAAGCCGACCGATACTGTCGACAACAGGGATAGCCACCAAGTCATACTTCTCAATCGCCTGTACTACCTCGTCAATGGGAGTATCTACGTGTACCGAAATCGGATCTTTCTGCATCACGTGTTTCACTTTCGATACAGAAGGGGAAGTAATCATCTTTTTGAGCGGGAAGATACCTCGCAGACGTTCGTCATCGTCGATGACATATACATAATAGATTTCGTCCAGCTCTTCCGCCTGTTGACGCATCTCTTTCAGACATTCGGGCATACTCCAGTTCTCGTTGACGAGTACCATTTCCGTACCCATCAAACCACCGGCGGTATTTTCGTCGTATTTCAACAAGTCGACAATGTCACCTGCCTGTTCAATGTCCTCGATGTGCGAAAGAACCTCTTCCTGCTTATCTTCATCGAGTTCACGCATCAGGTCTACGGCATCGTCCGTATCCATGTAGTCAACGAAGCGTTTGGCGATTGTCTCCGAAGGAAGCATTTCGAGCAGTTCTTTACGAGCGTCTTCGTCCATTTCGACAAGCACGTCGGCGGCAATTTCATTATCGAGCAGGCGATAGATGAATTTAGCCTCTTCCGGATTCAGGTCATTGCACAATTCGGCAATGTCGGCCGGATGGAGGTCGATGAGAAGCCCTTTTACCGTATCGGCATCTTTTTGCTCAATAAGGTGTTTAACGTTGTCAATGTATTCCTCGTTCATCGTTGTCAATTACAAATTACGAATTACAAAATCCAGTTCTCTGCTTACTGCTGCCCGTAGATCGGTTATAGGTTGTTGCCTGCCGTCTTTAATGCTTCTTCCACTTTATTGGTCAGGTCGATAAATTCTGCTACCGATAGTTGTTCCGGACGTTTATTAAATAAGATGTTCTCCGTGAGTGGACAATCTTTGCCTAAAATAGGTTTAATAGAGTTGCGCAATGTTTTGCGTCGTTGGTTGAAAGTCGTTTTCACTACCTGTTTGAACAGTTTCTCGTCACATCCCAATTCTTTAGTTTCGTTGCGCGTCATGCGGATAACAGCACTTTTCACTTTGGGAGGCGGATTAAACACGTGCTCACTCACTGTGAATAGGTATTCCACTTTATACCATGCCTGAATCAATACGCTAAGGATACCGTAAGTCTTGCTGCCCGGTCCGGCTGCAATACGTTCGGCTACCTCTTTTTGAATCATTCCCGTACAGCAGGGGACGATATCTTTGTTGTCTAGCATCTTGAAAAAGATCTGGCTGGAGATGTTATACGGATAATTACCGGTCAGTACGAAAGGTGTGCCGTCGAATAGCCGGTGAAGGTTCATTTTCAGAAAGTCATCTTCGATGATGTGGTCCTCCAACGACGGATAAGCTTCGCGAAGATAGGCAACCGACTCATAGTCAACTTCTACGACCTTTATCAACCGGTCTTTTTTCACCAAAAACTGGGTCAATACTCCCATGCCCGGTCCCACCTCCAAAATAGGCAGTTCAGGGAAGGTGTCGACAGTATCGGCAATATCTTGCGCAACTTTCAGATCTTTCAGAAAGTGTTGTCCGAGAAACTTTTTAGGCTTTACTAATTTCATTTACCAACTAAATAATTACTTTTGCAGTCGACAAAGGTAATTCTTTTAAATGAAGAACGTACCACTATTTATTAAAAAATAAATGATGTGTCAGCGAAGCTAATGAAGAATTAAGGATGAAGAAACTATTAAAAAAGACGCTGAAACTGATATTACCGGTTGTTTTAGGCGGCTTTATCTTATTCTGGGTGTATCGCGACTTTGATTTTACAAAAGCGGGCGATGTATTATTACACGGTACAAATTGGTGGTGGATGCTCTTCTCATTAGTGTTCGGGGTGTTCGCGCAAGTCTTTCGTGGATGGCGGTGGAGGCAGACACTGGAACCGTTGGACGCTTTCCCGAAAAAGAGCGATTGCGTGAATGCTATCTTCATTTCTTATGCCGCCAGTCTGGTAGTTCCCCGGATCGGGGAAGTGAGCCGCTGCGGGGTCTTGGCGAAATATGATAACGTCTCGTTTGCCAAGTCGTTGGGAACAGTCGTTACGGAGCGATTGGTCGATACATTGACGATTCTTCTCATCACAGGCATCACAGTCTTGCTTCAATTACCGATATTCGTTACCTTTCTTCAACAGACCGGAACAAAAATCCCTTCTCTTGTTCATCTCCTGACTTCGGTATGGTTTTATATCATCCTGTTTTGTTTTATCGGTGTGGCGATCCTTCTTTATTATTTAAGAAAAACGCTGTTCTTCTATGAACGGGTGAAAGGCTTTGTACTTAATATATGGGAGGGGATTATGTCTTTAAAGGGAGTACGCAACATTCCTCTCTTTATTTTTTATACACTGGCCATTTGGGCGTGTTATTTTCTCCATTTCTATTTCACATTCTATTGCTTCGCCTTTACGGCACATTTAGGAATTCTGGCAGCATTGGTCATGTTTGTAGGTGGTACGTTTGCCGTGATTGTGCCTACTCCCAACGGGGCGGGACCGTGGCATTTCGCTATCATTTCTATGATGATGCTTTATGGGGTAAATGTGACGGATGCCGGAATCTTTGCCCTGATTGTGCATGGTATTCAAACCTTTCTGGTTGTTCTGTTGGGTATCTATGGTTTTGCTGTCCTGTCGTTCACTAACAGACATCGAGGGTGAAATTTTAGCTAAAAGTGTGTATTCTTAAATGTTTTTGCTGACGTCCTTTGTCATCTGAAAACTTTTCCATAACTTGGCACTGTTTAATTATTAGATTTAAAATCGTTTTAAAATATTTATTATGAGTACCATTCTTTCTTTAGCTCCACAAAACGTGTGGAAGCATTTTTATTCGTTGACACAGATTCCTCGTCCGTCAGGACACATGGAAAAAATAACAGAATTTCTTCTAGGTTTCGGAAAAGGTTTGGGTCTGGAGTCTTTTGTAGACGAAGCAGGTAATGTAATTATCCGTAAACCGGCGACTCCGGGTATGGAAAACCGGAAAGGTGTAATTCTTCAGGCGCACATGGATATGGTTCCGCAGAAGAACAACGATACTGTACACGATTTTGAAAAAGATCCGATTGAAACTTATATAGACGGTGACTGGGTAAAGGCAAAAGGTACTACTTTGGGTGCGGACAACGGACTGGGAGTAGCCGCCATCATGGCCGTGCTGGAAGCAAAAGACCTGAAACACGGCCCTCTGGAAGCTCTTGTCACTAAAGACGAAGAAACCGGCATGTACGGTGCATTTGGCTTGAAGCCGGGTACCCTGAACGGTGAAATCCTTTTGAATCTGGATTCCGAAGATGAAGGTGAATTGTATATCGGTTGTGCCGGAGGTATGGACGTAACTGCTACCCTGGAATATAAGGAAGTAGCTCCCGAAGCAGGAGATATCGCAGTGAAAGTTACTTTGAAAGGATTACGCGGCGGACATTCGGGATTGGAAATCAATGAAGGACGTGCCAATGCCAATAAGTTGCTGGTTCGTTTCGTTCGTGAAGCGGTTGCCAGCTATGAAGCCCGTTTGGCTAGCTGGGAAGGTGGTAATATGCGTAATGCTATCCCGCGTGAAGCACATGCGGTTATTACCATTCCGGCTGAAAATGAAGAAGAACTGCTGGGCTTGGTGAAATACTGCGAAAACCTGTTCAACGAAGAATATTCAGCTATTGAAACTCCGATCAGTTTTACGGCTGAACGTGTAGAACTTCCTGCCGGTGAAGTACCTGAAGAAATTCAGGACAATCTGATTGATGCAATCTTTGCTTGTCAGAACGGTGTGACACGTATGATCCCTACTGTTCCAGATACGGTAGAAACTTCTTCCAACCTTGCTATTATAACGATTGGTGAAGGAAAGGCAGCCATTAAGATTCTGGCTCGCAGTTCAAGCGATAGCATGAAAGAATATCTGACTACCAGCCTGGAGTCTTGTTTCTCTATGGCAGGGATGAAGGTAGAGATGGCAGGCGGATATTCCGGTTGGCAACCTGATGTAAATTCTCCGATTTTGCATGCGATGAAGTCATCCTATAAACAACAGTTTGGTGTAGAACCTGCAGTGAAAGTGATTCACGCTGGCTTGGAATGTGGTATTATCGGTGCTATTATTCCGGGATTGGACATGATTTCTTTTGGTCCGACTTTGCGTTCACCGCATTCACCGGACGAAAGAGCGTTGATTCCTACCGTACAGAAGTTCTATGACTTCCTGGTGGCAACTTTGGAGCAAACTCCAATGAAATAACGTATTTCTCTTTATATAAATATTCTCCTATTATATAATAGGTGACCATAGTGAAGGCACGGATGATATTTCATCTGTGCCTTTTTTCATATTTATTGCAGCGTATATTACAATTCTGCTTTATAACAAATAAATTAATTGATGCAAATCAAGAAATATGCTATAAAACATAAATTTCTCTCTTTTTTAGATCAATGTATAAACAAAGGCTGTATTTTTGTGTTGTAAAACATGTAATTAGGAGGATAACAAAATGAAAAGTTTAAAAAGATTGTTTAGAAAGATCGGCGAAGCCGATGTACATGTTTGGGGATATTCAACAATTAATACCAAACCAAACAAGTAAGTTTTATTTTTTAGTTTTCAGGAATTAGTAATTTAAAAGGTTTAAAGATTATGGCAAAGAAAATGGGTTCTTTAGTTAGAAAAATCCTTAGTGAAGTAGGTCGTAATGAAATGCTTTCATGGGGGTACAGAATTGAGAAATGAGAACAAGTACATTAACTAAGTTTAGAGTGGGGATACGTTATTAAATACGATATCCCCATTTTTTATATCTAAAATTTTATATAGAGTTGTTTTAGCTAACAACTGTGGCGGGGGATCTGTTTCAGTGTCAGTTCCTCCTTTAATTTCTGTGTTTGGGTACACTGTCTTTTGCCACTTGGGCTGGAATGTATCACATGCGAGTTTGGCTGATTTTACTATCACACCCTCACCGAATCACTTGAAAGCCTTTGTTCATCGATGTTACAAAGGGTGAGGGTAACTGTGATTGTAGGGTGAGGGTAATTTTTACTCTCACCCTACAATTATACCTGTAATAAGTGCTTAATAGTTGATTTATAGTAAGTTGTATGCTGATTTGTCTGGTACTAATACATGAAAGATGATGTATTTGTGTCTGATAACTGGCGTAATATTATCTGGAATAACAGGCTGAACGAGATAATAGATACGGATGAATTAATTGTATTCCGTAAGGTTTCGATTGGCTTCTCCATAGGGGAAAATCAGTTTCAAGCTTGTGAACAGTTTGTTTCATACGCTTGAAACACTTAGTTTCAAGGTATTAAACACTTAGTTTTCCGGTGTGAAACTGGTAGTTTCATTACTTGAAACTGTTGGTCTCAAGGCATAAAACAGCTTGTTCACCGGCATGAACAAGCCATTTTATGTAGAGGTGCTGCAAATTATTGAGTGTCTTCTATGAATATGCCCGGATTCTTATAAACGAGACAGTGTGTAAGATACCTCTATCTTGCACGCATCTGCAACGGTATCTTGCACTGCTTCAAATACTTGTATATCAGTTGACTATCGCTGGTTTAGTGTAAGGTGCAAGATACTTTTGCATTTATGAACTTGTAAGAGATAGGTGAATCTTATTGCAGAAGATAAACTTTTCAATTAAATAATAAACCGAGTGGCAGTTTTTGGACTTTTTATTTTATTCCAGAGCGAGTTGATTAATAGGCTAATGTTTATACAATATGGTATGGGGCTGATAGCTTGATAAAAGCTTTTTTTAAGCTAAAAAGTACAAATCTTTAAACTTTATTTCCTTACTTTGTTATTTATAAGAGTGAGACTTATAGCAAACTTAAACTAGAAAGATTATGAAAGTAAAGCAAATTTGTATGATGGTGCTGCTATGGTTGGGAGTGATTCCGGCGGTACAGGCACAAACTTTCGACAAATTATGGAAAGAAGTGGAGCAAGCGGAGAAAAAGAGCTTGCCTAAGACTGTGATAAAACTGACTGATGAGATTTATCAGAAAGGGGAAAAAGAGAAAAACTCTCCACAAATGCTCAAAGCATATACGTGGCGGATGAAATATCGGGAAATGTTGAATCCCGACAGTCTTTACGCTGATTTGAAAGGACTGGAACAATGGGTGAAACAGACTGACCAACCAATGGATCGCGCCATCCTACACTCTTTGATAGCGGGAATCTATGCAGATTATGCAGCCAGCAATCAGTGGCAACTCCGCCAACGGACAGAAATCGTAGACCAGACACCTGCTACCGATATGCGTGAATGGACAGCCAATATGTTCATCGAAAAAGTGCGGACAAATATAAAGGAGGCATTGGCCGATTCTGTATTGCTGCTCAAAACGTCCTCACGCGGCTATATTCCTTTTGTAGAACTGGGGGAAACGAGCGAATACTATCACCATGATATGTATCATTTATTGGCTTCCCGTAGCATTGAAGCACTGCAACGGGTGGAAGAATTGAGTAACAGGATTACTAATGACGGTACTGTGAATCCGGTCAAACAAGATATAATAGCTATTTATGGGAATATGATTCCCGCTTATAAAGCAACCGGATTAAAAGAAGGTTATGTGTTGACAGCACTTAACTACCTGGAATGGAGATGGAATGCTGATCGGAATATTCGACCTCTGCAGGCTAAGGGCGAACTTCCGGTACTGACGGAAGATACTTATCTGAAAGCTTTGAACACATTGAAAAGCAAGTATGCTTCCGAACCGATCTGTGCCGAAGTCTATTTGGCAGAAGCCCGGTATACTATTGGAAAACAACAGCAGCTCAATGCATTGCAGCTTTGCGATGAGGCAATCCGCCTTTATCCAGGCTATCGCAGAATCAATGCTTTGAAGAATCTTCGGGAAGAGATATTGGCTCCTTATTTGAATGTTAATGCATCCGATTTGGCTTTTCCGAACGAAGAGATAGAATTAAGGGTCTCACACAAAAATCTGGATGGTTTCACTGTCCGTCTTTATCAGGCGAAGAAACTGATAAAGGAACAACATTACGCTGTGCTTCGTCCGAAAGATTATCAGACGCAGGACACTGTGTTTACATTCAAAGCTCCTGAACTTGGATCTTACGTGATGCGTATCATACCGGATATTCGTGCGAAGAGAGATAGTGAAAGCAAGTTTGATGTAACACGTTTCAAAGTGCTGACATGCCGTTTGCCGGACAAACAGTATCAAGTGGTGACGCTGGATGGACAGACAGGGTATCCTATTCCCCATGCGAAAGTGACGATGTACAGTAATGACGAAAAAGTGTTGCAGGAGTTTACGACAAACGAAGAGGGTAAGGTCGTATTTCCCTGGAAATCCGAATACCGCTATCTGAAAGCTTCCAAGGGGACGGATACGGCAATGCCGAAACAAGGCATTTATGCAGGAAGTTACGGATATTACGGCGACGAAGATAAAGTGACTGAAAATATGACTTTATTGACCGACCGTTCTTTGTATCGTCCCGGACAGACTGTGTATGTGAAGGGAATTGCTTATTCTCAACAATCGGATACGGCGAATGTACTTCCGAACAAGGAATATACGGTGACTTTATTGGATGTAAACAATCAGGAAGTAGGGCAGAAGTCGGTACGTACCAATGAGTTCGGTTCGTTTACCACCGATTTCGCATTGCCTTCGGCCTGTTTGAACGGAATGTTTTCTTTGAAAGCGGGAAGAGACCATACAGGCATTCGGGTAGAAGATTATAAACGTCCGACATTTGATATCACTTTTGAAAAGCAACAAGGAAGTTACAAACTGGGTGATGAGGTACAGGTGAAGGGTAAGGTACAATCTTATAGTGGTGTGCTGCTTCAGGATCTTCCGGTGAAATATACGGTAAAGCGTTCTGCATATAGCCTTTGGCGGTTTGCGGAATCTGTGCAGATTGCTTCCGGTGAAGTGATGGCCAATGAGAATGGAGAATTCACGATACCGGTTCGTTTGCAGGAAAGTGACTCTTATAAGAATAATGATAAGGTATATTATCGTTATTCCATTGAGGCCACTGTTACCAATGTGGCAGGTGAAACACAATCTTCTACGGACGTGATTTCGGCAGGAAACCGTTCGTTGATTTTGCAGGTGGAATTGCAAGATAAGACTTGCAAGGATCAACCCTTCGAAACAATGTTTAAAGTGCAGAACCTGAATGGACAACCTGTGGAGGTGAAGGGGAATTATTACTTGTACCCTGCCAAAGACAAGGACTTTAAGCAGTTGGAAGAGAAACCGGTTGCAACGGGAACCTTTACTTCTAATGAAGACATGACGCTTGACTGGAAGAATCTTCCATCGGGACCTTATGTGCTGAAAGCATCAGTGAAAGATAATCAGGGCAAGGAAGTGACTGCTGACACCAACACGATTCTTTTCTCTGTTGAGGACAAACGTCCGCCTGTAGAAACGACGATGTGGTTCTATGGTGCAAATACGGAATTTGATGCTGCCCATCCGGCCGTGTTCTGTTTCGGTACGTCGAAAAAAGATGCTTATGTGATGATGAATGTATTTTCCGGTGATAAATTGCTGGAGAGCAAGACGTTGAATTTGTCAGATACGATTGTACGTTTCGAGTATCCATATCGGGAAAGTTATGGGGATGGTGTCTTTGTGAATCTCTGTATGGTGAGGGACGGACAGGTTTATCAGGAACAGGTGCGGCTGACCAAACGGATTCCTGATAAGACACTGACTATGAAGTGGGAAGTGTTCCGTGATAAATTGCGTCCGGGACAAAAGGAAGAATGGAAGCTGACGATTAAAACGCCGCAAGGACAAGCTGCTAACGCGGAAATGCTGGCAACGATGTATGATGCTTCCTTGGATAAAATATGGAATCGGCAACAGAATTTCCAAATCTATTATAACCAGATTGTCCCATATTCTAACTGGATGAGTGGATATTCCGGCAATAATTCATTCAACTACTGGTGGAATACGAAGAGTCTCAAAGTGCCATCACTGGAGTATGACCATTTTGTGATGCTATCGGACTATTATAATAATGGAAGAGATTTGGGTGAAGTAATAGTGAGAGGATATGGCTTGACGAGAAAGTTGACGGTGACAGGTAGCGTTTCGACATTGGACGTTGCAACTTTAAGGAGTAATGCGCCAAAGATGAAATCGGCTATGGCTGCTGATGCCATGACTAATGTTGAATTTCAATCGGAAATGATACCCACGGGAGAAAAAGCGGATGAGGCATCTGACAACGAAATGCTTCCCGAAGCATCTGCTGACTTGCGTACCAATTTAGCAGAAACAGCATTCTTCTATCCTCAACTTCGCACCAATGAACAGGGAGAGATCTCTTTCTCATTCACGATGCCTGAAAGTCTGACGCGTTGGAACTTCCGTGGATATTCTCATACAAAGGGAATGTTGACGGGAACATTGGATGGCGAAGCTACCACAAGCAAAGAATTTATGCTGACTCCTAATCTCCCTCGTTTTGTGCGTGTGGGTGATAAGACTTCTCTGGCAGCTTCTATCTCTAATATGACTGGTAAGCCGCAAGCCGGAACGGTCAGTCTGGTCCTTTTTGACCCGATGACAGAGAAGGTTATCAGTACACAAAAACAGAAATTCAGCCTTGCTGCCGGAAAGACAATGGGTGTGGACTTCCAGTTTATCGTTAGTGATAAATACGAAATAGTGGGATGCCGGATGATTGCCGACAGTGGTACTTTCAGCGATGGAGAACAACAGTTGCTTCCGGTTCTTAGCAATAAAGAGCATTTGGTGGAGACACTTCCAATGCCAGTGCGTGGAGAAGAAACCCGTACTTTCTCACTCGATCATCTGTTCAATCAACAAAGTAAAACAGCCACAGATCGTAAACTAACTGTTGAATTTACAGGAAACCCGGCTTGGTATGCCGTTCAGGCATTGCCTTCATTGAGTCTTCCGACAAGTAATAACGCTATTTCCTGGGCTACTGCCTACTATGCCAATACATTGGCTTCGTTTATCATGAACAGTCAGCCGAAGATCAAAGCGGTATTTGAAAGTTGGAAACTGCAAGGAGGTACGAAAGAAACGTTCTTGAGCAATCTGCAAAAGAATCAGGAAGTGAAGAATATCATTTTGTCCGAGTCTCCCTGGGTACTCGAAGCACAGACGGAAGAGCAACAGAAAGAGCGCATCGCCACCTTGTTTGATTTGAATAACATCCGTAGTAATAATATCGCAGCTTTGACTCGATTGCAGGAGTTACAGAACTCAAATGGGGCATGGTCCTGGTATAAAGGAATGAACGGCAGTCGATCTGTAACTACCTATATCGCCGAACTGAATGCCCGTCTGGCTATGCTGACAGGTGAAAAATTAAGCGGATCGGCTCTTTCCTTGCAACAGAAGGCTTTCGCTTACCTTCATCAATCAGCTTTGGACGAGTATAAGGAAATCCTGAAAGCACAGAAAGACGGTGTGAAGTTTACTGGCGTTTCGGGCAGTATTCTGCAATATTTGTATCTCATCGCTATTTCGGGAGAGCAGGTACCCGCAGCCAATAAAGCGGCTTATACCTATTATCTTTCTAAGGTAGGAGAATTGCTGACTTCTCCTTCGATGGATACAAAAGCGATTGCCGCCATTGTGCTTGATAAAGCCGGACGCAAGAAGGAAGCGCAGGAATTTGTCGCTTCTCTGAAAGAACATCTGACGAAGACAGATGAACAGGGAATGTTCTTTGCTTTCAACGAGAATCCATATACATGGGGCGGAATGCAGATGCAGGCTCATGTAGATGTGATGGAAGTGCTGGAACAGACAGGTGGCAATACCGATACAGTGGAAGAAATGAAACTTTGGTTGTTGAAGCAAAAGCAGACACAACAGTGGAATTCTCCGGTAGCTACTGCCGATGCGGTATTTGCATTGCTGATGAAGGGCGCTAATTTACTCGACAATCAGGGAGATGTACGGATTGTGATTGCTAATGAAGTGCTGGAAACTGTTAGTCCAAGTAAAACGACTGTTCCTGGATTGGGATATATCAAACGTTCTTTCACACAGAAGAATGTGGTGGATGCCCGCAAGATTGAAGTGGAAAAGAGAAATCCGGGTATTGCCTGGGGAGCTGTGTATGCAGAATTTGAATCTCCTGTGAGTGATGTGAAACAACAGGGCGGTGACCTGAATGTTGAGAAACAGTTGTATGTAGAACGTACGGTGAATAACGTCCCTCAATTACAGCCTATTACAGCCAAAACGGTTCTTCAGGTAGGTGATAAAGTCGTTTCCCGTTTGAGCATCCGCGTAGACCGTCCGATGGACTTTGTACAGTTGAAAGATCAGCGGGGCGCTTGTTTCGAACCGATCGGCAGTATCTCCGGTTATCGTTGGAACAACGGGCTTGGCTATTACGTAGACATCAAAGATGCATCGACTAATTTCTTCTTCGATCATTTAGGAAAGGGTGTATACGTGTTGGAATATAGTTACCGTGTCAGTCGTGCAGGAACTTACGAAACAGGTTTGGCAACTATGCAGTGTGCTTATGCACCGGAATACGCTTCGCATTCTGCTTCGATGACAATTATTATTAAATAGTTCCGGCAGGGGATTTTTATTCTCACCGACGAGCGAGGCGTTCCTCACCGATGAAGAGGGTGTTCCTCACCGAGGAAGGCATCCTTCGTCGGTGAGGAACTTTTTTCTTATAAACAGGGGCTTACAAGGACTGCTATTAAGTAAAGTCTTTTCCCAATCTGTGTTAATCTGTGTAATCTGTGGTGAAAAACTCATCTAAAACCCCTACATTTGTGCACCAAAATAAAAAATATCGCATGAAACGTAGTTTACTATCTATATTATCTTTACTTACTGTCGCTTTGGCAGCCGTTGCCCAACCTCGTATCTCTTCAAATAAAGAGACACATAACTTCGGACAAATTGAGTGGAAACGTCCGGTGACAGTGGAATATACCATCACTAACACGGGAAACCAGCCATTGGTACTGACCAACGTCACAACCTCTTGTGCCTGTGCCGTGGCCGACTGGACCAAAGAACCGATTGTTCCGGGAGGAAAAGGAGTCGTAAAAGCTTCTTTTGACGCAAAAGCGTTAGGACATTTTGAAAAGTCGATAGGAATATATAGCAATGCCAGTCCGAGCTTGGTCTATCTGAAGTTTACCGGTGAAGTAGTGCAGGAAATAAAAGATTATACAAAGCTACTTCCTTATACAATCGGAAATATTCGTTTAGATCGTGATGAGTTTGCTTTCCCCGATGTCTATCGCGGACAGCAGCCTTCATTGACCTTTGATATCGCCAATCTTTCGGATCGTCCTTACGAACCGGTATTGATGCATCTGCCTCCTTATCTGAAAATGGAAGCGGAACCCAAAGTCTTGTTGAAAGGCAAGAAAGGAACTATCAAACTGACGCTGGATGCAAGCCAGCTAAAAGATTACGGATTGACACAGACTTCTGTCTACCTTTCCCGTTTCTCCGGTGATAAGGTGAGCGAAGATAATGAAATACCGGTTTCGGCCATTCTTCTTCCCGACTTCTCACGTATGACGGAAAAAGATTCTTTGAACGCTCCTGCCATGCACATTTCGGAAACGGATATTGATCTTAGTATCCCGTTGATAAAGAAGAATAAGGTAAGCCATGATATATTGATAGCTAATTCCGGAAAGACTCCGTTAGTCATCAGTAAGTTGCAGGTATTCAATTCATCGGTAGGAGTGAGCCTGAAGAAGACAGTCCTTCCTCCGGATGGAATGACGAAGCTCAAAGTAACTATTCGTAAGCGTGACGTAGGTAATAAGAAGCATCATTTACGTATCCTGATGATAACAAATGATCCGTTACGCCCGAAAGTCGAAATCAATATCAAACGCTAAATCCTATGATTATGGAACATCCTGAAAATAGTGAAGAATATAAGGGGCTTGTTGTCAATAAAGGCATTGAGCAACCCTCATCTGTGAATCCCTACTTAAAGCGGAAACCTAAGAAACGCCAGCTTTCAGTAGCAGAGTTTGTAGAAGGTATCGTAAAAGGTGATGTCACTATATTGAGTCAGGCTGTGACATTGGTTGAAAGCGTAAAGCCTGAACATCAGGCTGTCTCACAAGAAATCATTGAGAAATGTCTGCCATTTTCCGGAAATTCGATCCGGATTGGTATTAGCGGCGTTCCCGGTGCGGGAAAGAGTACATCCATAGATGTATTCGGTCTGCACGTGCTCGAAAAGGGGGGCAAACTGGCGGTATTGGCCATCGACCCTAGCAGTGAGCGTAGTAAAGGCAGTATTTTGGGAGATAAAACCCGTATGGAGCAGCTTTCCGTACATCCTAAATCGTTCATCCGCCCTAGTCCGTCAGCCGGTTCTTTGGGAGGAGTGGCACGCAAAACACGTGAAACGATTATTCTTTGTGAAGCTGCCGGATTCGATAAGATTTTTGTGGAGACCGTAGGAGTGGGACAGAGCGAAACGGCTGTTCACTCGATGGTTGATTTCTTCCTGTTGATTCAGTTGTCCGGTACGGGCGATGAACTGCAAGGAATTAAGCGTGGTATTATGGAGATGGCGGATGGTATCGTTATCAATAAGGCCGATGGAGATAATCTGGAACGTGCCAAGTTGGCTGCCACTCAATTCCGTAATGCATTACATCTGTTTCCTGCGCCTGAATCCGGATGGATTCCCAAAGTATTGACTTACTCCGGTTTTTATAATCTGGGAGTGAAGGAGGTCTGGGACATGATTTACGAATACATTGACTTCGTGAAAGAAAACGGCTATTTTGAATATCGCCGCAACGAACAAAGTAAATACTGGATGTATGAAAGCATCAATGAACAACTTCGTGACAGCTTTTATCATAATCCGAAGATTGAAGCGATGCTCTTGGAAAAAGAACAGCAGGTATTGAAAGGCAACCTGACTTCTTTTATAGCTGCAAGAAGTCTGCTCGATACTTATTTTGAGGATTTGAAATGAGACTTTAAATGATAATAAGGTTCTGATTTTTAGAGAATACATTTAGCATAAGCGGGTAGGAAACATTTAGTCTTTCTACCCGCTTGTACTATTAATGAGGCTTTTCTGCTTTTTCAAGATCAGCTCTCGATTTACTTTGAGTCACAATATATACTCCTAGGAATACAAGTGCGATAGCAATCCCTTTCTCCCAGCCGAAACTTCCGATACCCATCGCGATTGCTGCAATCGTAGCCACGATCGGTTGCATATAATTGTACATACTGACTACCGTAGGACGGAGCAGCCTCTGTGCAGTCATAATGCAGAGATACGCGAGGAAACTACCTCCTAATACGACATAAAGTACCTGTAGAATGGCGACAGTGGAAATAGAAGTCCATTGAATCGTAGAAATATCATAATAGGAGAACGGAATATAGCACATTGAAGCATATATGAACATCCATTTATTAATCGTTACTGCCGAATATCGTTGAGACAATCCTTTGAATACAGTCAGGTATATGGAAAAACTGATTTGTGCAACGAGACAAAGCAAGTCACCAATCAGGCTTCCATTTCCGTTGCTTCCTGCCTGGCTGCTCACAATGAGAATGAGCGCTCCCATAGCACCTATAAAAATCCCCAATACTTTTTTATTTGTCACCGGTTCTTTTAAATAGATAGCTGCTACAACCATTGTTACAATCGGTAGAGTGGTAGTTACGATAGAAGCATCAATAGGAGAAGTCATAGAAAGCCCGAAGATGAACACTCCTTGATTGAATACTAGCGCAAACAGTGAAGCAAAGAAGATTTTCAGCATATCCTGATGGTTCACATGTTCCTGTTTGCAAAATATAGAAAGTAGCCAGAAAGCGGCGGCTGCTCCCACCATGCGGAACGTGGTAACTGAAATAGCGGAAAACTCTTGAAGAGCCGACTTACCGATGGGAGACATCAATCCCCACATGACGTTTGCTGTAAGTGCAAACAGATGACCACGCAGATTTTTACTTTTGTCCATGTTGATATTGATTAATCTACAATTTTTTATATGAATAACAGTCAAACAGAGGAAACGGTTGCAAAGGTAGCTTTTTATTCTTATATTTTTCCAATCTAATATATTAATAAACGGACGTTATGGTTTCAACAAAACGAAGTCCGGTATCTTTTTATTGTTGTCAAAATGCTTGATTTTAGTAAACTTTTGATAGATGACTAAAAAACTCTTTGAAAATTTGCATCTTTTGATAAAACAATTACTTTTGCAACATCTCGCTAAGCTGTAGGAGGGTTGGCGAAATTTTAGAAAAGCGTTTTTAGTAGTCGTCTTTAACTTCTTTTGAGCTTAAATGTAAATATTTCTGTGTTGATAGATTTGGTTTTGTCTATTAAAGAGTGGTATGTGTACTTAAAAGATGAGGACGAATAATGAAACAAATTCCTGCGCTTTTTTTGTATCTAATGAACAGGTTGAATCAGTGGAATTTATAGACCGGAAAAACAGTCCATATGGGGATACTAAGTTTTATTGTTACGCTCTTTTGGGGAATACTGGCGGGAATTGTAGTTACGATTCTTGTCGTGTATCTGATAAATGAACTAATGGACACCCCAAAGTGGTTGGTTGGATTGATAGGACTTTTTCTTCTCTTCTTTCTTTCCTTTCAGTTTACGGCAATTATTGGTGCCGGAAAAGTAAAAGGAGTAGTTGAAGACATTACTGGCCTAAGTAATACTGTTAGTGGAAAGGTTGATTGGAATAATATTGAAACGACTTATCCTGTTTTAAAACCTTATCTTGATAAAGTTGGAACGAAAGTGGACGAAGTATCAGATCAGAAAACCTCGGCGCTTTCTCTTATTAATAGTATCATCAATGGCTTTATGTGGCGACGTGCGGCATGGGCATTAGGCGGAGTAATGATATGTTTCGTGGTGGCTGCCTTGCCAGCATTGACAGGAAATGGTCGTAATCGACAGGGACAACGAGGGGCGTCAGCTTCTACCCGTCATCGGACTACGCAGCATACGAGCCGTTCGCATCGTCCGCGGCGCAGATAAAGATTATAGGGGACTTCTATAAATTAAATCCCTGATTATAAGTTGCATAAGCGGATAAAATGCTTATATTTGCAGAAACAGACA
>NZ_JBDFVF010000059.1:0-20102 GCF_040913205.1 Bacteroides sp. MSSM.1001136sp1_RTP21357st2_D2_RTP21359_211015
GGCAGGAATTAAACTACTGAGAGCGAAGATTATTTATTCACAATAGAAGAAGTACCACCAAATTTGACGAAGAACCAGATTTCTTCATTTCATTTCTCATATTCTCATTGTTTTTCGATAAACGAAAGATAATCAAATAGATATCTTATGAGAAACACTTTTTCAAAACGGTATTTCTCATAAGTTCTCCCATGTTTTGGCTCAAAAGCTACCTTATTCTCATCGTATTTCAGGGTATTTCTCATAGTCAAAAGCCATTCTTTCTTCCTTTTTTCTTTCAGCCTGCCTTATTTTTATCAGGAAATGAAGCTACTATTTAGATAAAATAGTGGCTTTTTGCTTGGAGATGCTCGTTGTTCTCGATTGTCCCATATATTGTGGGAAAGTATTCTCGTATATTGAAGGAAAACTTTCCCAAAAAATAAGGGAATACTTTCCCAAGCCTTAGGGAATCTTTTCCCACAATATGTGGGACTAAGACACTGTGTATGGAAGCAAGCAAAAGGAATACATAGTTCTATTTATTCAATGTCAGCTTCCGGCACGCTACACTATGAGAAATGAAGCAAAATCCGGGTTATTTTGCGAAGAAACTATGAGAAATGCCTGTTTTAAAATCATTTCTCATAGTCTATCTTATTAGTTTACTGCCACTTGTGCCTTATTTATGAGAATATGAGAAATGAAAATGAAAAATCTTTTTCTGTAGAGGGGCGGATGGAAATTGTGTTTAGTTTATCTCCATACCTTCTTAAACAAATTTTTAATGCGGTTCCCCTGATTAAGCCTTTGATTATTTGCCGTTTCCGATAAAAATGTTATCTTTGGAGATAGATAATGTGCATCACATTAATTTCCTGTGCTCACAATGAATTAGAATCTAAATAACGGATTGTTTAATCTTCTAAAGTTTGCATGATGGAAAAGACAAAAATTGGCTTGAATGCCGGGAAAGTATGGCGCATCTTAAATGAAAAAGGTGAACTTTCAATGTTCGATTTGTGCCGTGAATTAAGTTTGACGTTTGAAGACGTAGCTCTTGCTATTGGTTGGCTGGCCCGAGAAGACAAAATCTTTTTGAGGAAAAGAGAAGGAATGCTTTTTGCCAGTATCGAAAATGTCGAATTTACTTTTGGCTAAGGTGGTAGCTAACCTATATTTAAGATGGATCTCCACTTTGTTATTTACACAGCTAAAAAAATAATGAAGTGGATCAGTAGGATTTTTTATGCCCATTTTTATTATTCCCCCTATATTCCCGTTTGATAAGAACTTTCTTTTTTTGAAGCATTTAATCTATTTTTCGTACCTTTGCACCCCATAAACTACTAAACACATAAATTCATGAGTGCATTGAAAGGGCATCCGAAAGGCCTTTATCTGATTTTCGCGACAAGCACGGCAGAACGTTTCAGTTACTACGGTATGCGTGCGATCTTTATTCTTTTCCTGACGCAGGCATTATTGTTTGACAAAGAAGCGGCAGCATCCATTTACGGTAGCTATACCGGGTTAGTCTATTTAACTCCTTTGATTGGCGGATACATTGCCGATAAATATTGGGGAATCCGTCGCTCTGTGTTTTGGGGAGCAATGATGATGGCAGTCGGACAATTCCTGATGTTTATGAGTGCCTCTACTTTAGATAATACGGAACTTGCTCACTGGATGATGTATGGCGGACTCGGATTCCTGATCTTGGGAAATGGTTGTTTCAAACCTACCGTTTCTTCTCTTGTAGGTCAACTCTACGAACCGGGAGACAGACGGCTGGATGCTGCATATACCATCTTCTATATGGGAGTGAATGTAGGTTCTTTTGCCGCCCCTTTGATTTGTGGTTATCTGGGCGATACCGGTGACCCGCACGATTTTAAATGGGGATTTCTTGCAGCCGGAATCATGACACTGTTCACTGTTGTACTTTTTGAAACTCAAAAGAATAAATATCTTTTCTCTCCTTCCGGAGAGCCAATCGGTATTATCCCCGATGCCAAACGTGAAAAGAAAGAGGATAAAGCCGAGCATATCTCACACCCGAAGATGGATAAGCGTACCAAGTTGCGTAATACCCTTGTAATCACTATTCTTACAGTTGCTTTAATAGCCTTCTTTAATTACGCTTTTGAGGGTGACTGGGTGAGCATCGGTATTTTTACCGCCTGCATTGTTTTCCCTGTTCTCATCCTATTGGATGGTTCATTAACCAAGATCGAACGTAGTCGTATTTTCGTTATCTATATAGTAGCTTTCTTTGTCATTTTCTTCTGGGCGGCTTACGAACAGGCAGGAGCCTCTTTAACTCTCTTTGCCTCCGAACAAACCAATCGTGATATTTTAGGTTGGGAAATGCCGGCTTCGTGGTTTCAATCCTTCAATCCTCTGTTTGTTGTTGTCCTGGCATATATAATGCCGGGTGTGTGGAGCTTCCTCAACAAACGAAAGATGGAACCTGCTTCTCCTACCAAACAAGCGATTGGCTTGTTACTTCTTTCTTTAGGTTATCTTTTCATCTGTTTCGGAGTGAAAGATGCTATCCCCGGAGTGAAGGTAAGTATGATTTGGCTATCAGGACTTTATTTTATTCATACAATGGGTGAAATAGCCTTGTCACCTATCGGACTTTCAATGGTAAATAAGTTGAGTCCGCTACGTTTCGCCTCTTTGATGATGGGAATCTGGTATCTGTCTACTGCCACAGCCAATAAATTTGCAGGCATGTTGAGTGGACTTTATCCGGAAGCCGGAAAAGTGAAATCAATCTTTGGTTATCAGATTGCTACCATGTACGATTTCTTTATGGTATTCGTTGTCATGTCCGGTGTTGCTTCATTGATTCTGTTCCTTCTCTCGAAGAAATTACAGAAGATGATGCACGGGGTAGAATAAAAAATCGTATTTTTGCAAGGTTATTTTTTAAATTACCGGTTATGGATACCATTCAGATAAAAGACAAACAGTTCACTGTTTCTATTAAGGAACAGGATATTCAGAAAGAAGTGATTCGCGTAGCGAACGAAATCAACCGCGACTTGGCAGGTAAGAATCCGCTCTTCCTTAGTGTGTTGAACGGTTCATTTATGTTTACTGCCGACTTGTTGAAGCACATCACCATCCCTTGCGAGATTTCGTTTGTGAAACTGGCTTCTTATCAGGGAGTGACTTCCTCGGGAGTGATTAAGGAAGTGATCGGACTGAATGAAGACATTGCCGGACGTACAGTAGTTATTGTAGAAGATATTGTGGATACCGGGCTAACCATGCAACGCCTGTTGGATACATTGGGTACACGCAACCCTGAAGCAATCCATATTGCTTCTCTGCTAGTGAAGCCTGAAAAACTCAAGGTCAATCTGAACATCGAATACGTAGCAATGGAAATCCCGAACGACTTTATCGTAGGTTACGGACTGGATTATGATGGTTTCGGACGCAACTATCCCGATATTTATACAGTAGTAGATTAAACAGTTAATATTAAATAGGTACCAGTTTAAATGGTAAATAGTAAATCGTTAAATTGTAAATAACAAAATGTTGAACATCGTAATTTTCGGTGCTCCGGGTTCAGGAAAAGGAACACAGAGCGAACGTATTGTAGAAAAGTATGGAATCAATCACATCTCAACAGGAGATGTATTGCGTGCTGAAATCAAGAATGGCACAGAATTGGGTAAAACTGCTAAAGGTTACATCGACCAAGGTCAATTGATTCCTGATGAATTAATGATTGATATTCTGGCAAGCGTATTCGACAGCTTCAAAGATAGCAAAGGTGTAATTTTCGACGGTTTCCCAAGAACAATTGCACAAGCTGAAGCATTAAAGAAAATGTTGGCAGAAAGAGGACAGGATGTTTCTGTAATGGTTGACCTGGATGTTCCGGAAGAAGAACTGATGGTACGTCTGATTAAACGTGGTAAGGATTCCGGTCGTGCTGATGATAACGAAGAGACAATCAAAAAACGTCTGCACGTATATCATTCACAGACTGCCCCACTGATCGACTGGTACAAGAACGAAAAGAAATACCAACACATCAACGGCTTGGGTACTATGGAAGGTATCTTTGCTGAAATCTGCGAAGCAGTAGATAAATTGTAATTTAGTAATCTTACTAATTATCAATACACTATTATAAATGAATAAGTCAGTCAGTAGCCGGAGTATTCTACTTAATTACTCTAACTACTGACTACTTTAACTACTTAAAAAGAATATGGCTGAATCGAATTTTGTTGATTACGTAAAGATATACTGTCGCTCGGGTAAGGGCGGAAGAGGCTCTACGCACATGAGGCGCGAGAAATATTGTCCTAACGGAGGTCCCGATGGGGGCGATGGTGGAAGAGGAGGTCATATCATCTTGCGCGGTAACCGTAATTACTGGACATTGCTGCACTTGAAATATGACCGTCACGCAATGGCCGGTCATGGTGAATCGGGGAGCAAAGGACGTAGTTTCGGAAAAGACGGTGCGGATAAAGTAATAGAAGTGCCCTGTGGAACGGTCGTTTATAATGCCGAGACAGGCGAATATCTTTGTGACGTAACAGAAGACGGACAGGAAGTGGTTTTGCTCAAAGGCGGTCGCGGTGGTCAGGGTAACTGGCATTTCAAGACGGCAACCCGTCAGGCTCCGCGTTTTGCGCAGCCGGGAGAACCGATGCAGGAAATGACCGTTATCATGGAGCTGAAACTACTTGCCGATGTCGGTCTGGTAGGTTTCCCGAATGCGGGTAAGTCAACTTTGCTTTCTTCCATTTCGGCTGCTAAACCGAAAATCGCCGATTATCCCTTTACTACGCTCGAACCCAATCTGGGTATCGTTTCCTATCATGGTGGAAAGTCTTTCGTGATGGCAGATATACCCGGTATTATCGAGGGAGCCAGTCAGGGTAAAGGCTTGGGACTGCGTTTCCTGCGTCATATCGAGCGCAATTCATTACTGCTGTTTATGGTTCCGGCAGACAGTGACGACATTCGTAAGGAATACGAAGTCTTGCTGAACGAACTGCGTACTTTCAATCCTGAAATGTTGGACAAGCAACGTGTGTTGGCTGTCACCAAGAGCGATATGCTCGATCAGGAATTGATGGACGAAATAGAACCTACATTGCCGGAAGGCATTCCCCACGTATTCATATCTTCTGTTTCCGGTTTGGGTATCTCGGTGTTGAAAGACATTCTTTGGGAAGAACTGAATAAGGAAAGCAATAAGATAGAGGACATCGTTCACCGTCCGAAGGACGTAACCCGTCTGCAACAGGAGCTCAAAGACATGGGCGAAGATGAAGACATCGTTTATGAATATGATGACAATGTTGATGATGATGACGATGATATCGACTATGAATACGAGGAAGAAGATTGGGAAGAAAAATGATTTCACTTACAAAAAATAATGAGTTGAAGGGATATAAGTCACTGGATGTATATCCTGAGGTAGCTCATTTCGTAACAACGCGTCACGAAGGTATAAGCACCGGAGCTTACGGCTCTTTCAACTGTTCGCCTTATACCAACGACTCATGCATGAACGTCAATCGCAATCAGAGCTGGTTGTTTCAGTGCATGAATCATCAGATAAAGGAGTTGTTTATTCCTGAACAGAGCCATGGTTGTGCCAGTCTGATTATCAATGAATCATTTTTTAAAGAGTCATTAGAAATGAGACGGCTACTTTTGCGAGGAATGGATGCCTTGATAACTAATGTGCCGGGGTATTGCGTTTGCGTCACGACGGCGGATTGTGTTCCTGTATTGCTGTACGACAAAAAACAACACGTTGTGGCTGCCGTTCATGCCGGATGGAAAGGAACTGTGAAGCATATTGTCAGTCATGTGATGGATCACTTGAATCAGAAATTCGGGACGCAAGGCGAAGATGTGGTAGCTTGCATCGGGCCGAGCATTTCGCTCGAATCATTTGAAGTAGGTGATGAGGTGTATGATGCTTTTAAAGAAAGCGGTTTCGATATGTCTCTTATTTCTATGAAGAAGAAGGAGACGGGCAAATATCATATTGATTTGTGGGAAGCCAACCGGATTGAATTACTGAATGCCGGAGTGCCTGCAGAACAGATAGAAGTAGCTGGCATCTGTACCTATATTCATCATGATGAATTCTTCTCCGCACGTAGACTGGGAATAGATTCCGGTCGTATCTTGTCGGGAATAATGATTAGAAAGTAATAATTGGTGTCCGTAATTGCAGGACGCTGATGATTGGTTTATGATAAGTTATGTTTGAAATAAAAGTATCTAAAGAAATAAAAGACGCATGCCCGGTTTTCGCCGGAGCCGCCGTGTATGCTGCAGTGAAGAATACTGCTTACAGCGAAGGTCTTTGGCAGGAAATCAACGCTTTTACCGGACAACTGACTTCCACAACACGGATGGAAGACATCAAACATCAACCCGTTATCTTTGCTACCCGTGAGGCTTATAAGCGTTGTGGCAAAGACCCCGGACGTTATCGCCCGTCAGCCGAAGCTCTACGCCGCCGCCTGATGCGTGGAATCCCTTTATATCAGATTGATACGTTGGTAGACCTTATCAACCTTGTGTCTCTTCGTACAGGACATTCGATCGGTGGTTTTGACGCGGACAAAATACAAGGTACGCACCTTGAACTCGGTATCGGCAAAGCTGGAGAACCGTTTGAAGGTATCGGACGCGGTGTGTTGAATATTGAAGGATTACCCGTATATCGCGATTCATTCGGAGGAATCGGAACACCGACAAGCGATCACGAACGTACGAAGATGGATCTCGGAACTACTCATATCCTGGCGATAGTCAACGGTTATAATGGGAAAGATGGTTTGCAAGAAGCTGTTGAAATGATACAAACCTTATTAAGAAACTATACAGAATCGGATGGAGGCGAAATCGTATTCTTCGAATAATTAGAATGAGTGCTCTAAGAAAAAAGACATGAAAAACATACTTATCTTACTGACAGTTTTATTATTGCCACTGACTGCCGACGGGCAGGATAAACCTTCCTTCTCTGCCCGCGAAATGGCTGATGTACGGGTAACTACTCCCGGGTTATTTGCTAAAAGCAATCATATCTATCTGCATTTGGATTCTCTGAAAGACCACGAATATGCATTCCCATTACCCGGAGGAAAAGTAATCTCTGCCTATGGAACTCGTGGAGGACATTCGGGAACAGATATTAAGACCTGTGCAAAAGATACGATTCGTGCTGCTTTTGATGGAGTAGTGCGTATGTCGAAACCCTATTATGCCTATGGAAATATCGTTGTAATCCGCCACGCTAACGGATTGGAAACGCTTTATAGCCACAATTTCAAGAATTTGGTTAAAGCTGGTGATGTCGTAAAAGCCGGACAAGCTATCGGGCTGACAGGACGTACCGGTCGTGCCACTACCGAACATGTACACTTCGAAACCCGTATTAACGGGCAACATTTTAATCCGAATCTCATTTTTGATTTAAAAGAGAGGACATTGCGGAAAGAACGTATCAAGTGTACCAAGAACGGGAGTAAAATCGTTGTGAAGACGCATACTCCTGATAGCCGGATTGCCCAGAGTAAGAAGTAACTTATTGCACAAACCGTATGCAGACCGGCTTGTCTACTTTAATATCCTGCTGTACATCTGTTAATAGTCCTGTATCTGCATCTCTTTCATAGACTTGTATCACATTGCTGTCTCTGCAAGCAACCAATAAGTATTTGCCATTAGGTGTAATGATGAAATTGCGTGGATGAATTCCTGTCAGTTGGTAGCCTGCTTTTGACAACATTCCGTTATCCGGGTGGATATTGAATATAGCAATACCGTCTGCTTTCAAACGATTGCTGGCATACAGGAATTTTCCATCCGGGCTGATATGAATGTCAGCACTTCCTTGTGCGTTTACCGTGTCGGCAGCGATTGTTTGCATCTCTTTTAAATCTCCGTCTTTGTATTCAAAGGCGATTACTGTGCCCGATAACTCATTAATCAGATAAGCATAATGGCCGTTTGGCGAGAAAGTCAGATGACGGGGACCCGAACCGGCTTTCACTTTAAAGGCAGCAGGCGATCCTTCTTTCAGAAATGCTTCTTTATTCTCTGTATTTGCAGTGGGGTTAATGATAAACTTATGTATTTGGTCTGTACCCAAGTCATCGGCAAACAAGTATTTACCATCTGGAGTGATACGGACACAATGCAGATGCGGTTTCTCTTGTCTTTCCTTGTCTACTCCCGCGCCTTTGAATTGTATAATATCGGAAGTGGGTAGGAGTGAACCATCTTTTGCGATAGGGAATACAGAAATGCTGCCACCACTGTAGTTGGCAGTTATCACATTATTTTCACTGGCAATGATATAGCAAGGATCTTCACCTCCCGTTTGCTGTGAATTTAATAATTCCAAAGTACCTTTTTCTTTATTGAAAGCAAATGCATTGGCAGCAGCTTGTTCATTATTGAATTCACTGACTGCATAGACGAATTTTCCGTCGGCAGACGGAACAAGATAAGAAGGATTTTCAATTTCCGTTTCACTTAACGGAGTAGCAGTCCCGTCTTTTTCGTTGAAGCGGTAGCTATATATCCCTTTACTGGTTCCTGATGTGTAAGTACCCACCAACATGGTTAGTTCGTTTTTCGTTGTATCGGTTGTTTCCATAGGAGTCTTTTTTTTAGAAGTACAGCCACTGATACTGATTCCGAATATGCAAACAGCGGCAAATGCTTTGAATATAGATGTTTTAGATAGATATGTCTTAATCATAAGTAGCTTATTATTGGTTGATTTTTCATGATGCTTTTTCACCTTAAATATAAAATAGCTCCGTAAAGATAATGCTTTGATATAATATTTGCTAACGTCTTCTCGTAAATTAGAAAACATTTCCTATCTTTGTGCCCTTGGAAAGCGTTCTAAACAATCGCTATTCTGTACGAATAAAAATTTGGGGTTGACTGGATTTGACAGCGGGCAGAAATGGTAGGTAAGCATGCAGTGGGTCGGTAATTTCCACTTAAATATCAGTTATCAAAATTTTATCTGGCGAAACTAATTACGCTCTTGCTGCTTAATCGAATCACAGTAGATTAGCTTAATCCAGGCACTAGGTGCCAGGACGAGACATCACTCGGAAGCTGTTGCTCCGAAGCATTCCGGTTCAGTGGTGCAGTTACATCGGGGATAGTCAAAGGCGGCCTCGCACTTTTGATGAAACTTTAGAGGATAAGGCAGGAATTGATGGCTTTGGTTCTGTTCCTGCACGAAAATTTAGGCAAAGATAAGCATGTAGAAAGCTTATGATTTCCTCGTTTGGACGAGGGTTCGATTCCCTCCAGCTCCACAACATTATAATGAAAAGAAGAATCCTGTAATCAATTGAATTACAGGATTCTTTGTTTGTAAATGATTGAATGAAAGAAAAATGCTTTATATGATAAGCAATGGAATGCTTTCTTAGGTCAACAAGAATATTTATTGCATGACATTGCGCTCTGAAAGGAACTGTCAGAGCAGGATATTTACTGCTATGTTGTCTATATACTCTCGTTGCTTATTCAGGAATTCAGCCTGAAGGAGTTCATTGGACTGCGATATGACGGTGCAATACTTCTTCAGAGAATCTATCCACAATTTGTGTCTGGCTGTGATTTCCTTATTCCTTGTATATATCGGGTAACCATAGTGATGCCAGAAAGCAGATTCACTACTGTCATCCCATGTCGCATAAGTAGTGGTACTATTGATGTATAACACTGATAGATAAATTTCAATTTGAGTTCCGGTGGTATTAATACCTTTATTTATAGTTGTTTCTATATCATCCAAATATTTGTGCAGCTCTACCTTGAGCGTATCCAATTCTATCTCGTTCAACAGTCCTCTCACATAGAAATATTGCATTTCCTTTATCAGATTAAGAAACAGGTTATTATCAACTATGAGAGACAGCTTTCTTATTTTAGTATTCAGGAAGCTCATTCTTTCGCAGCTTTCTTTAATCTCTTTGGGAATGACTACCTCCGAATATAGATAGTTCAGTGGTACATCTGTCATTTGATGCATCCATCGGTAATAGATAAATTTGAATAAATGTTCATAGTTTATAAACATGGTGTGCAGAAAATGATTTAGTGTGCAGGTGATTTCGGAATTCTCCGAGTCAATCAAGCGTTGCAGGTAGCTTTCATAGTAGCGAAAAAACTCCAGAAGATTTTTGCTTGGGTTTTGTCTGATTGTACCTATATGATTGAATGCAGCGGCATCACTTTTATCATTACTGATAATCTCATCCAGTGAAAAGTTTAACACCAGCGATAGTTTATAGATCTCTTCCATAGAGAACGGCTTTTCACCTCTCAGTCTCCTGTAAGCGGATTCTTTGCCAATGTCTAAGACATCCATAAGCAAAGTGACCGGTTTTAAGTTTTCCGGCATGATATCCAGAATCTTTGTCAAAACAATTTTATTTAAATTCATAGTCATGAGTCAATGTATTATTAAATATTGTAAATATGAAAATTAAGCATCTAAATATAAAACGACAGCAATAATGTTTAGTTCGATAATTTGAACAATAATTTCCCGTTTTTTCAAAAAGTGAAATAGATTCTTTTCGCTTGTTTATTATAATCCCAGTTATTGTGTCATTTATCAGTGTATGTTTTATGTTTCCGTAAACAAAGTCCATTAAACGTCTCAAATACTATCATACAGTTCGAATGTAACAGTTTTCTTTGTAATACGAACATTTTAGACTAATTATATGAAGCTCCAGAAATCAAATATTAGAGGGAGAATTATGAATATAGCCAAATGGCGATATAAATTAGAAATTTTTAAAGTAAAGAAGTTTCTATGTGTAATGATGCTTTTTGTTTTTGCTGCTAGGGTAGCTTATTCGGAAAATGTCGGACAAGAAACGAAAACAATAAACAATATGCCTGCATATCTTACTATTGGTACTAATCTACTATATTGGGCGGCACTTGCACCAAATGTAACTGCCGAGTATTATTTCCCGGACAGTCATTGGTCTATATCGGGCACCTTTACTATGCCTTGGTGGAAAAGGAAATCCAAACACCAGTATTATCAGATCAGGCAATACCTTGCGGAAGGCCGATATTGGCTGAACAGCAAGGCTGCCGGAAGGAAACATTTTCTGGGAGCCAATATCCATGGTGGTATCTATGATCTCGAAAATAAGAAAACGGGATATTATGGTGAGTTCATAGGAACGAGTCTCACCTATGGATACAGTCTTAACTTGAATGGGAAGATGTCATTGGAGTTCACTATTGGTGGAGGATATATATTCACGAATTATGATAAATATTTGCCTGTAGATAACCGCTATGTATACCAATCGACGCATAAGACGCACTATTGGGGAGTGACAAAAGCGGGTATCACTCTGATATGGAATATTCTGTATCAGAAAAGGTGAACTAATCTTTTATAATGAATAAGACTAGACGATATGAATATTGGTTTTATATGCTTGTTTTGACTGTTTTTATAAGTTGTAGAAAGGATTTATATTACGAGCATTTCAAGGAGGTAGACTTGCATCTGGAGATCACTTATTCCTTGGATTGGCACTTGCCATGTGATGAAAACTGGAATGAGAAATGGCCTGCCGAGTGGACGGTAGATTGGGATAGGATGCTGCCTCGGGTACCGGAAGGTGTCAGGCTCCATGTTTTCGACTACGGCGATAAGACTCCCATTTCAAGTCACAATTTCGAGCATCATGGCGGTCGTGTGGCAATCAATAGCGGACGTTATGATATGCTATTGTACAATAATGATACGGAAGGGATCATCTTTGAGAATATGCATGCGGTAAACGAAGCGGTTGCAACTACCCGTACCCGAACGCGTTCGGCATCCTATTCGAACAAGTATCCCGATGAGTTGACCGCTAATGTCCCGGATATGCTGTTTGCCGCATTTCTGTCCGAACAAGAATTAGTGAAAAATGAAGATGAAGAGACAACCTATGCGAGGATGAAGGTCGAACTGGCTCCTAGAACGTGGACCTACCTGATCAGATATGAATTCATTTCAGGCCGGGAGTATGTTTCCGAAGCCCGTGCCTACTTATCGGGGATGGCAGGGAAAGTTTCTTTGAAAGATGGACATACCGACAACGACAAAGTAGTCACCCTGTTGCTCGATTGCTATACCTGTGATTACGGCGTCGAAACCATTGCTCGTTCTTTCGGGCGATCGGAGACGGCCGCCACGCATAAACTTGTGCTGGAATTGAAACTGATGAGTGGTAAAGTTAAAATGGTGGAGTTTGATGTCACTGATCAAGTTAGCAGGCAACCCCAGGGAGGAGTCATTGTTGTCAATGGCATTGTGGTCACTCCTGAAGAAGGAGAAAGACCCGGCGGCTCCGGATTCGACGGGGATGTGAACGATTGGGAAGAAAATGTAGATGTGGATATTCCCATCTCATAAATATAAATAAGTAATTAATTTAATTATTGAATCCATTTAAAAAAGAAAGAATGATGAGAAAAACCAATTTGTTTGCTGTTTTAACAGCAGTTGTTGCATTGACGTTTACCGCATGCACCAATATCGAAGATGTGGCAATGCCAGAGCAGAAAGTGCTGGACTTTTCTGTTTTTGCCAACAAGAACACACGTGCAGCTGAAACGGGCAGCACGCTCAAGACTGATGGGAAAGCATTCGGAGTCTGGGGGTATTCTACTTTTGAAACCGTGGATACTGATGTATTCCTGAATCAGGAAGTGAAGTATAATGGAACTACAAGTGTATGGGAATATTCGCCTTTGAAATACTGGGATACGCGTTCGTCCTATGAGTTCTATGCTTATTATCCTTATAAAGCCAGTGGAGTGACTATCGATGATAATAAAAACATCACCGTTACAGATTTCACCGTAGAACCTTTAGTTGCCAATCACGTAGACTTGATGCTTGCAGACAAAGTGACACGATTGGCCAATGCTCCTGTCAATCAGGTTACTTTTAACTTTAATCATTTACTGTCGAATATCAATCTTTCCTTTAAGAAAGATGTTGGCATTGCTGAAACTAAGGTTACATTGAAGACAGTGAAGATTTACGGGATGAGTAAAAAAGGTACTTTTGTTCAGTCGCAGGTACCTGAATGGGCTATATCCGATACTGATTTTGTAGGAGCAAGCGATTCAAATCTGGAGAACCTGGCAAGTGACAATGTACTTGATGTTGCTACAGCAGTAACGTTTAACGATATGCTGTTCATTCCGCAGAATACGAACAGTGTGAAAGTGGATGTCACTTACAATCTTGGTGAATCAGGAGCTGAACAGCCGTTCACAAGGACGCTCGACCTTAGTTATGACACTTCGGACAGAACATACAATCCGGCTGCGTGGGGACAGAACCAGAAAATAACGTATAATTTCATTATCAGTGCCAATGCGATAGAATTCGGTGATCCTACAGTAGAAGATTGGACAACAACAATCCCGGATGTAGAAGTTCCTTCTATCAATTAATGATGAGAGAATATTAATCCCTGTCATTCTGTGCTTTCCGGGCGGTTCCTTCTCTGGCATGAATACACGGAAAAGAGAATTTTCGGTCACGCCCAGAATGACAGATACTCCGTTATATACTGATTAAGATGTATTATTTGAATAATAGAAAAGAAGAATGGATAGTATAATGAAAAAAACAGCTTTCATTATAGGTTTAATATCATTATTGACCGCCTGCAATAGTGGAAGTGATGACTGCTTTATGGAGCTTCCCGACACTCCTGCCGGAAAAGCTTCCATATCTTTTGACGGTGCCCGGACACGTGCATCCCTAAATACTATATCGAGTACCTTTGCTCTTTACGGAACCGCAACGGATGCCGGCAATACTTCGGTCGTTTTCAATAATCAGAAGATAGAGTATAATAACGAGAGTACCCTCTGGGTTTATTCCCCATTGAAATATTGGAATACACAAGCCGATCACAAGTTCGGAGCTTATGCTCCTTATAATTCCTCCCGGAATTTCTCATTCAATCCGGAAGGATTTCCGATGATAACAGGTTTCATGGTAAGTCAGAATGTTGACAATCAGGAATCTCTCTTGCTTTCGCATCCGGTTGACCGGGAGGTAAGAGCAGGTGGCTTGGATATGTCCCCGGTGGTATTTACATTCGACCCGGCGCTGACAAGAATTAATTTTAGAATAAAGAAAGAATCTTCCCTGACTGATGCGCTTCACTTAAACGTATTGCGTATGTATAACCTGAAATCATCCGGTAATTGTACCCATAACGGCAACCGGATCATTTGGGACACATCATCCGCCCCAACAAATACCTTTGGATACAGTACAGGATTTACAAACCCACAGGAAGTTTCATACGAAGGAATTATTGCCTGGGAAGATGGTGCTTTGATGGTACCTCAACAGATTTCCGGTATCACAGTATATTTGAGCTATACACGTCGGCACAATGACCTGACCTATTCGTATGATAAGGATAATATAATTCTGCCCGGAGCAGACTGGCAACCCGGTCAACAAATAACCTATGTATTGACACTTAAACCCGAAAATTATATTGAAATAGGTGAACCTATCGTGGAACCGTGGATTGACAGTCCATCAGGAGGTGGCACCATCATTGTAAATTAAACTATGGAGTATGAAAGAATCTATTATTTTAAAATATATATGGTTATTATCCGGTAACTTCATGATTGCCATATTGTTGGCGGCGTGTAACGGCAGTAATATAATCCCTGATAATCCGGATGAAGAAATAGAGATTATTCCCGAACGTTCCATCACTTTCAGTTTGGGGACGGCTACGCGTGCTCTGCCTGTCACTCAATTGCGTGGCGAGAGCTTTGGTGTGAAGGCTTATATACTGGATAACCTATGGGCTGCAGCAGGATATAATGCAAAGCCGGACACTGATTGGAATAATGTGAGGATTGACTGTAGTGATTCGGGAGTCTGTACGTATGCCCCTATCCAGTCATGGCTGGATAACAAATACTACACATTTTTCGGTTATTATCCGTATAATACCCCCGGTGTAACTGTTTCCGATGCAAATCACGAATCGACACCTTACATAGAGTATCGTCTGTCGGCCAATGACCCGACGCAACATCAGGATGTCATGGTTGCGTCAACATTCGACTGTACGGCATTGAATACCGGTCAGGTCAGGATGCAATTTTCGCATATACTTTTCTGCATCAATATCGCAGTGAATAATTATCGTGATGAGGCCATCCGGTTGAATAATGTGATATGTCGGTTTACATCCCCTTTATACAGCACATATAGGATAAAGATGGATAAAAGCGAACCGGATACCGGCGGAACCATCACCAATGCGTCTTACCTGATGGCAAGCAGCGTGAATGTATCCAATACATCGGCAACAGGGGCGATAAATATCACGGATGCCGATCGGTTCTTAATGCTGATTCCGCAGCGAGGTTTGCAGGGGACTATTTCTTTCGATGTCACTCAGGGCGGACAAACGACTACGAAAGTGGTTGAATTCAACGACCCCGACACGGAGTATCGCGCAGGATATAGGTATACATTCACGCTCTATTTCGTAGGAGATGCCATTCATCTCAGAATCATTCGAAATAATGAGTGGAATGATAATAATAGTGAAATAGAATTTGATTAAGGAAGGTTTGATTTAATGATAAGGATAATTAGCTATACACACTTGTTGATACTCGTTTTGTCGGTTGGTGTACTGTTTGGATGCAATAGCGACATTGTGGAACAGAAGAGACAGGCCGAAAGCCGGTATATACGTATAAACGGGTATCCCAAAGGATTCTCTGAAGTGGAAGTTTCGACTCGTTCGGGAAAGAATGAGTTCGAGACTAAACTCTCTACCTTATATATGCTCATCTTTGATGCCAACGGGCAGTTGGTAGATGTTCCGCAATTTATAGCCAGTGGTGTGCCTGATTTCTTGATAGATACACATAGTCCGTCTTTTGTCAATCACGATCAGCAGGCGCTTCGACAGTGTGATATTTTTTTGGTGGGTAATTTGAATAATGGAGATCTTGCCGGTATACGGAGTCTTACGGAACTCTATAATTTCGAAGTCGAAGCGACAACGATTCATCCGGATGCCGATCCTTCATTTAAGGGATTGGTTATGATTGGACAAACACAGGAAAAGGTCGACTTGAGCTTGGCGCGTCCTTCCACGAGTAATAATATTCAGGATATATTCATGGTGAGCATCTATGCTAAAGTCGTTGTGAATTTGCAAATACGTCCGGAGGAACATTTGCCCGGAAACGACCAGAGCTTTCGGATGATTAGCTGGGAGGTCGTGAACGCTCCGCGCTATGCAACTCTCGGTGCGCCCGATGCTACCGATGAAACCGCACCTTCGCATGGTGATAAGATACCTTCCAGCCCTTCGGGATTATACTCCGGTTCCAATCCGGTGGGAGTCTCCCAATCCCTGTCCTATACCTTTTATATGTTGGAGCACAAGCGCAATAAGTTGAACACCGTGAATTATCCGGAAGGTATCGACGAAATGTCCAAACAGCGTTTCAAACCAAAGTTTGTGAACGAAGATACGGATGCTGCCTATATGATTATTAACGGAATATATGTCGATCATCAGCTTGTCACGCACGAGACCACTTACAAGCTGTATCTCGGCGCCAACGCCGTGGATGATTTCTATATTCTGCGTGATAATCAGTATAACAATAATATAACAATCAAAGGAGTGACCAGTAACAGTGGCTATGATGAATCGACTGTTTCGTTTGATGCCCGCGTCACAGTAAATTCCGGCCCGGTAGTTGTTTCGGTCAAGCGGGATACACAACTTGATTGCCATTATGAAGTTCGTCCGCTGGATATTTATATAACTCCCGGTTATACGGTGAATGTTGCAGTAGATCCTGCGGCACAGAACTGGATAGGCTTGGATAGGGAAACAATAGCTGATGGTAAGGTTGTCAAACGGGATTATTTCACTACAAACCTGATTTCAACCTTGCCTAAAAGTTATGGACCTTTCACTTCCGATTTTCGGGTATGGGCCTATTTTGATGAGAATACTTCTACGTCGGATAGAATAGGTAAAATCATATTCACCTACATTGAGACAGCAACGGGTGACCAGACTGTGCTTACCTATACTTTCTTGCAGAAAGGTCTGTTTGAGGTGGCTTACAATGGACATACTTATTACATCGAATTTCATGAAGAGTATCTCCATAACTTCGACCCCAACGATCCTTTCAATAATAAGACGGACGGAATGTTTTGGGGCCTCGATGGCATGCAACTTTCTCACCGGAGAGATGCTTTCAAGTATGATGGTATCTTATCTAACTCTATTACCAATAATATAAAAAGTTTATTGAGAGAACTTGATCCACAATTTTATCTTTATGACTTTTATACACCTCGTGATGAAGCGACAGTGGGAACCAATGGAGTTACAATAAACGAGCGTGCCGGACATGCATTTACAAGTGACATTGTTGCTACGGCAGGTATCGGACCTTTAAAGCTGAATGAAACAGCAGGAAGTGCCGTTGAATATTGTTATAACAAGAACAAGCGTAATGCTGCAGGGATAGTATCCGAAATAAAATGGTATCTTCCCGCCATAGACGAAATAGAAGATATCGTTATGGGGGCTTATGGTACTTTTACAGATTTTCAGAATAAGTATTACTGGTCGTCTCAACCTGCTTATGATTACTATACCTATCACTATAGAGGGCTTGGAGGACTCAACTCGGGAGATGGTAACTTTTTCAATGACAATTTATATAGTGCCAGAGCTACCAAGATAGATTATCAGAGTTCTGTATACAATACTGTAAAAAGCGGTATGAGTGATTATTTGATAAAATTCAATTTCAGAAGACCATCGATATTTGAGGCAGTTACTTGGGGAAATCCTCGTGAGGAGATTAATCCGGTCACTCCTGTCGATGATCCGGGTAAACAATTAAGAACGAATATAAATCGTATACGCTGTGTGTATAGGGCAAACTAGTTATTGCGTCTATATACTTCTATAATCGGAGCTATAATTGGGAATCACCAGCTAGTTGGCTTTTGGACGAAATATAAGAAGTAGTTTGGTATATCAACCATTTCTAAATAATTAGTATATATAAAAAGAACACTCATTGCTGCTTTTGCAACATTGAGTGTTCTTTACTATTATGGAGCTATCAATGGAGTTTTATTACCTCTCGCGAACCGTTTATTTTTATATCTGTATCAGGCAATAATCTTTTGATACGCTCTATTCCCTCTTTGGTTATCTTTCCATATAAACTCAACGATCCGATTTTAATCTTTGATATTTCATCAGGTATATCAATTGTGTCGATAAATTGGATATCCAGTCTTTTTATTTCTTTGAGTTCTAACAGTACAGCCGGAAATTCTTTTACTCTGATATTAATGCCGCTTCCCCAGCCATCCTTTTGAGCATCAGCACTTAATTTACTTTTTAATCCATCCTTATTAACATCTTTCTTTCTGATCATCCAACCAATTTGCGGTCGTAGAGCAAAAGTCTTGCTATTTTGCTCTAATCCGATGAAACCTGCCCAAAATTCTAATGGAGTTTCTTTGACGCCATCGGTATATACTTCCTGATACTTTACATCTACCTTCACTATCTCATCAGGAAGACAATTTCTGCCTTCAAGCTGTTTCAGATTATTTCTTTTTCCTTCCTTATCATAAGGGAAAAACTTCACGATCCATCCATCAATGATATTGGGTGCTCCATACTTTTTCTGTGAATGATATTTAAACATATTGCGCCAAAAGTCCTTATTAACTTCTCCTTTGGATGCTTTGACAAATTCTTCCAAAAGAGGTTCCAGTTCTGAAATCCACCAATCGAGTTTATATTCTTTCAAGCCTCTGGCTTTGTGCAGCAGTTTTTCCCAGTCCTCCGGTGTTCCTTCGAGAGTTATTTTAGGTATTCCACAGACAATGCGTATGATTATAAACTCAAAGTAAGGTTTCACAGCTTCCATGATTGTGATTTCGGAAGCAACTTTCTCTAAGGAGGTGGTCGTTGAAAAATTGCAAGTGAGCAGTTCAGTCAGATGATTGCCTGCGTATTGGGATATTTGTTTTGTAAATTGCGGAAAGATTTCCTCCCATGAAAGAGTAGGGTCTTCCAGCTTTTTATCTTCTCTCACAATTAAGGATAGTTTGCCGGAGAAATCAACAAGATCATTTCTCATAGATTCCTGATTGGCATTGATATGGCGTGCAAATCCTTGGCTGATTAATAACCAAATCATGTCCGGGGACAATACGAATGGCCTGTGATCCGCATAAGCCTGATACATACCGTTGAAAAAAGAATTAGGGCCAAAAGAAACGAGACTGTCGGGAGATTCGCTCTTTGCAATGATATGATAAGGAACCTTGATATTCTTCTCTTTTATCTCATAAGGCTCTATGTCCATATCCGATAATATAAGACTCTCATAAATTTCATTCGGGGAGTGTAGATTAAGTAATTCTTCAGGCTTTGAAAGCTTTTCGACCTTAAAAGTGATTCCATTTTGAGCGAATATCGGAACACTGAAAAGTATTAATAAGTAAAATAGTGCGTTTCTCATAATCTTAAAGAGTTGTAGGATAGTGTAAACTTATCAGGTACATCTATGCTTTGAATAGACGATATGCAAATATAATATTATAAGAGCTAGATTTGACAGGATATTGAATGTTTTTTGATTTATCTCTATAAAAATCATAAGCGCATTATTTCTTAAACCGATAAACAGGAATTATTCGGGAATTTGTAGTAAGTTTGCATACTGAAGTTACGAAAAGAGTGTAATTTATTGGAAATGAGCGTAGGTTAATTGCTCATGATAGTAATAGGTTACGAATTAGTTAGTTATCTACTGCATTATCCTTCTGCGCGTTGCGTAACCTTCAAAGAACTCTTCGTATGCAAAAATAGAAATTAAACGGGAGATTTAGAAATAACAATACTTCGGTAAATTTTTACCGAAAAATTAAAAGTTAAACAATAAAACCGGCAAAAGTCGGTTCGGAAACACTA
>NZ_JBDFVF010000060.1:0-16223 GCF_040913205.1 Bacteroides sp. MSSM.1001136sp1_RTP21357st2_D2_RTP21359_211015
GAACAGAGAAGTTAAGCCTCGTCACGCCGATGGTACTGCGTAACAGTGGGAGAGTAGGTAGCCGCCGTTTTTAAGAAAAGTCCCCTTCAGTAGGAATATTGGAGGGGATTTTTAATTTCTTAAAACTCTGGATATTCAGAGGAAATGTTTTTTTAACATATTAAGTCGCAAACTCATCGAACAAAACATATTGTAGCTTGTTTTTATAAAAGAGTTAAACTTAAATGTTTAAATGATGTGAACGACGATAAACATATACAATTAATTGCTACATTTGTGGCCGAATCTATTGTAATTGATTAAACAACTAAAAATACAATGAAACTTTCCCCGAAATTCATATTAGCTTTTCTTCTGCTGATGCTATCTTTTAGCGTAAGCGGAAATGCTATGAATTTCTCTACTTGTATTTTTAGTGACTCACCTTGTCAATTATCAGAATTATCTTCTGACAGCAATCAACGCTCTTCTGTGGATGGGCAGTCTGTTAGCTATGATAGCGTCCGTTCTTTGTCTGTTTCTGACGTAGAATTAGGACTTAAACTCGTAACAGAATCAAACTCTAATAATTATCGTCTGCGGAGAATCATTGAAATCAATGACTCCTTGAAAGACGTTATGCAAAAGTTTCTCGTGTTAAGAGAAAACTCTTTAGTATTGGATCAAAGTAAATCATTTTATTCCGATAAGGATCCACATTACTCCATTACGTGTAGCGACTACTACGTGTTCGCTTTAAGACGCATCCTTATTTAGTCTTTTCTCCATTTTTATTCGTTTTTTTTCGTACTCTGTATGAAACCGTGTGACTTTACCTATTAAAAGTTGCAGGGTCTGTAGCGCAGTGTGTCTAATTGAAAAATTTACTTCCTAAATAACTAAAATTAATTTCTTAACAAAAAAACTTATTATGGAAACTACTAAAAAAACTCAAGTTGTAGGTATAAAGAATGCCGGTATCGTAATCATCTGCTGTTTAGTAATAGCTGTATGTATCTTTCAATTCTTATTAGGTAACCCGTCCAACTTTATGAACAATGACCCTAACAATCACCCGTTGAACATGTTGGGTACTATTTACAAAGGTGGTATCATCGTACCTATTATCCAGACATTGTTGTTAACCGTACTTGCTTTGAGCATCGAGCGTTATTTTGCTCTTCGTTCTGCTTTCGGTAAAGGTTCATTGTCTAAGTTTGTAGCTAACATCAAAGACGCTTTAGCTGCAGGTGACATGAAGAAAGCACAGGAAATCTGTGACAAACAACGTGGTTCTGTTGCTAACGTAGTAACTTCTACTTTGCGTAAGTATGAAGAAATGGAAAAGAACACAGCTCTTCCTAAAGAACAGAAGCTGTTGGCTATCCAGAAAGAACTTGAAGAAGCTACTGCTTTGGAAATGCCTATGATGCAACAAAATCTTCCGATCATCGCTACTATCACTACTTTGGGTACATTGATGGGATTGCTTGGTACTGTAATCGGTATGATCCGTTCATTTGCTGCTTTGTCTGCTGGTGGTGGTGCTGACTCTATGGCTTTGTCACAAGGTATCTCTGAAGCTTTGATTAATACTGCTTTCGGTATCTTGACTGGTGCATTGGCTGTTATTTCTTACAACTATTACACTAACAAAATCGATAAATTGACTTACGGACTCGACGAAGTCGGATTCTCTATCGTGCAAACTTTTGCTGCTACTCACTAATTCTGCGAACCCTTATAAAATCTATTATTAATCATGGGTAGAGCGCAAATTAAAAAGAAAAGTACGTTCATAGATATGACAGCTATGAGTGACGTTACTGTATTGCTTCTGACTTTCTTTATGTTGACTTCAACATTTGTGAAGAAAGAACCAGTACAAGTTACCACTCCGGCTTCCGTATCGGAAATCAAGATTCCGGAGACGAATGTACTCCAGATTCTGGTTGATCCGGAAGGAAAAATATTTATGAGCCTCGACAAGCAGCAGGATATGCAGGCTGTATTGGAGAGCATGGGTGAAGAGTATGGCATTAAGTTTACTCCGGAACAGGAGAAGAGATTTATCTTGTCTTCTACTTTTGGAGTACCTATCAGAAGTATGCAGAAATATCTTGATCTCCCGGAAGATCAACGGGATAAGATCCTAAAGAATGAAGGTATTCCATGCGATAGTGTTGACAATCAGTTTAAATCGTGGGTACGTAATGCACGTGCCGCTAACGCTGATCTACGTATTGCTATCAAGGCAGACGCTACAACTCCATACTCAGTGATAAAGAACGTTATGAACTCACTTCAGGATTTGCGGGAAAATCGGTACAATCTGATTACTTCTCTCAAGGCAGAATCTGAAAATTAAAAAGGAGGAAATACAATGAGTGCTGAAGTACAAGAGAGCGGCGGAAAAAGAGGAAAGAGCAAGCAAAAGAAAATGACTGTCCGGGTGGACTTTACACCGATGGTGGACATGAACATGTTGCTGATTACTTTCTTTATGCTTTGTACCACACTGAGCAAACCTCAGACGATGGAGATAAGCATGCCGAGTAATGACAAAGATATAACTGAAAACCAAAAGAGTATGGTGAAGGCTTCACAAGCAATTACGTTATTGCTGGGAGCTGATAACAAACTCTATTATTACGAGGGGGAACCTAACTATAAGGATTATACCTCGTTGAAAGAAACTAGCTACGGTGCAGATGGACTGCGTGCCGTACTTCTTCAGAAGAATGCTGTTGCTGTCAATAAAGTAAGAGAATTGAAGCAGCAAAAACTTGATCTTAAGATCACGGATGACGAATTTAAGAAGCAGGTTTCCGAGATAAAGAGCGGAAAGGATACACCGACCGTAATTATCAAGGCTACGGATGATGCTTCTTATATGAATCTGATTGACGCGCTGGACGAAATGCAGATATGTAATATTGGTAAATATGTGATAACAGACATTGCAGAAGCTGATGAATTCTTGATGAAGAATTACGATGCGAAAGGTGAATTGTCACAGAACTTAGCCGATAATTGATGTAACACCTAAAAAAGAAAAGTAAAATGGCAAAATTAGATTTAGCTTCTTCGGAATGGTGTCAACTGATTTTTGAAGGCAAGAACCAAGCATACGGCGCATATAGAATGCGTGCCAATTCGACAAAGCGACACAATGTTGCAATGTTGATTGTGGTGATTATAGCAGCAGTTGGATTTAGTATCCCTACACTGCTTAAGTTGGCAACTCCGGAGCAGAAAGAAGTGATGACAGAAGTAACTACTCTGTCAAAATTGGAAGAACCTGAAATCAAACAGGAAGAGATGAAACGCGTAGAACCGGTTGCACCTCCTCCCCCTGCTTTGAAGAGTTCTATCAAGTTTACTGCTCCTGTCATCAAGAAAGATGAAGAGGTGCATGAGGATGACGAGATCAAGAGCCAGGAAGATTTGAATGCTACCAAAGTATCCATCTCTATTGCCGACGTAAAAGGTAATGACGAGGCTAATGGTAAAGATATCGCAGACCTTAAGCAGGTGGTAACACAGGCTGCACCGGAACCGGAAAAGGTTTTCGATATGGTAGAACAAATGCCGACTTTCCCTGGTGGACAGACTGAATTGATGGCTTACCTGGGTAAGAATATCAAATATCCGACTATTGCACAGGAGAATGGAACACAAGGTCGCGTTATCATACAGTTCGTTGTAGAACGTGATGGTTCTATTTCTGACGTACATGTGGCTCGTGGTGTAGACCCTTATCTGGATAAGGAAGCTGTTCGTGTGGTAAAAAGCATGCCGAAATGGCTCCCTGGTAAGCAGAATGGAAAAGCGGTACGTGTGAAGTTCACCGTTCCGGTAATGTTTAGATTACAATAAAAGATGATGAAGAGACAATTTAGGCTGATAGGACTCGTAGCGTTGGTGGTCTTGAGTGCTTGTAACTCAAAATCAAAAGGACCGACGGATACTTATTCTTCCGGTGTGGTATCTATCGCAGCGGATGAGAGTTTCGAACCTATCATACAAGAAGAGATAGAGGTGTTTGAGAGCCTGTACCCTTTGGCCGGGATTGTCCCTCGCTACACAACTGAAGTGGAAGCGATAAATTTACTTCTGAAAGACAGTGTCCGGTTGGCTATTGCAACCCGGACACTGACTAAGGAAGAAATGAATTCATTCCACAGCCGTAAGTTTTTCCCTCGCGAGATAAAATTGGCTACGGACGGTCTGGCATTGATTGTGAATCGTGCTAATCCGGATTCTTTGTTGAGTGTACGTGATTTCCGCCGCATCCTTACCGGTGAGGTGAAAAACTGGAAAGAGGTTAATCCGAATTCCCGCTTGAAAGGGATTCAGGTAGTGTTCGATAATAAGAACTCCAGTACCGTACGTTTTGCAATGGACTCAATCTGTGGTGGAAAAGAGTTGGCTGAAGGTAACGTCAGTGCCTTGAAAACCAACCAGCAGGTGATAGATTATGTAGCGAATAATCCCGACGCTATGGGAGTTGTTGGAGTAAACTGGTTGGGGAACCGCAGTGATACAACCAATCTTTCTTTTCGCGAAGAGATCAGAGTGATGTCAGTGAGTGCAGAGGATGTGGCAACTCCTGCTAACAGTTATAAACCTTATCAGGCTTACCTGTTCTATGGTAACTATCCGTTGGCACGATCTATTTATGCATTGCTGAATGATCCTCGCAGTGGGCTGCCTTGGGGATTTGCTTCTTTTATGACATCCGATAAAGGGCAGAGGATTATATTAAAATCCGGACTTGTTCCGGCTACTCAGCCGGTGCGTATTGTCCACGTGAAAGACGAATAATAACTAAAATTAGAGACTATAATGAAAAGAGTACAAATGTTTTTAGCTGGAGCGTTTATAGCAGTAGGGTCGCTCTATGCGCAATCATCTGACGCCGAATGGCAGGCTGGGGTTGCGAAATTGAAAGAAACTATTCAGACGAATCCGGCACAGGCTGCTGAAGAAGCTGAACATCTGATTAAAGGAAAAAATAAGAAAAATGTGGAATTGTTGGTGGCTATTGGAGACGCATATCTGAATGCTGACAAGATTCCCGAAGCGCAGGAGTATGCAGCTCTTGCCAGAAAAGCGAATGGTAAATCGGCTCTTGCTTCTGTATTGGAAGGAAATATTGCCGTAAAACAGAAAAATGCGGGTCTTGCTTCTCAAAAGTATGAGGAGGCAATTTATTTCGATCCGAAATGTACGGAAGCTTATCTGAAATATGCAGATATTTATAAATCAGCCAATGCAAGTCTTGCCATTGAGAAGCTGAACCAATTGAAGGACCTGGAACCGTCCAACACAGCTGTAGATAAAAAATTAGCCGAAATTTACTATTTAAAAAATGATTTTAATAAGGCAGTAGAAGCTTATGCGAATTTTGCAATGGGACCTACTGCTACGGAAGAAGATTTGGTGAAGTATGCTTTTGCTTTATTTTTGAACCATGATTTTGATAAATCACTCGAAGTAGCTAATATGGGATTGCAAAAGAATGCCCGTCATGCTGCGTTCAATCGTTTGGCAATGTATAATTATACTGACCTGAAACGTTTTGATGAAGCGTTGAAGGCTGCCGATGTCTTCTTCAAGGAATGTGATAAAGCCGATTATTCGTATTTGGATTATATGTATTATGGACATCTGTTGGAGAGTCTGAAAAAATATGATGATGCAGTAGTACAATATGAGAAAGCGGTAAAGATGGATCCGACGAAGACGGATTTATTTAAAAATATCTCTTCTGCTTACGAACAGAAGAACGATTATAAAAAAGCAATCAGTGCTTACCAGAAATATTATGCATCTCTTGATAAGGAAAAACAGACTCCGGACTTACAGTTCCAGTTTGGTAGACTTTATTACGGTGCTGGTACGCAACCTGATTCATTAGCAATCACTGTTGAAGAACGTAAGCAGGCGTTAATGTCCGCCGATTCTACTTTCCATGCAATTGCGGAAGCAGCGCCGGACAGCTATTTGGGTAACTTCTGGAGAGCACGTGCCAATTCTGCACTTGACCCTGAAACAACTCAAGGACTTGCGAAACCTTTCTATGAGGAAGTGGCCGCTTTATTGGAAAGCAAAAACGATCCTCATTACAATTCAGCTTTGGTTGAATGCTACAGTTATCTTGGATATTACTATTTGTTAGCTATCGAAAATCCGGCATTGAAAGCCGAAGCAAAGGCTAACAAAGATAAATCCATAGAATACTGGAGTAAAATTCTGGCTATAGACCCCGCTAATGCTACTGCTAAAAGGGCATTGGACGGCATCAAATAGTGAATAATTTTAGTTGTTTGTCGTGACAGGAGGAGTGGAGAGTGATCTTAGCTCCTCCTTTTTTTGCACTTTTTTCTCCTTTTCTATTGGAATATTCAAAAGATTACCTACTTTTGTGGTGTACTATTACACTAATACACCTAAAGATCATTATTCATTAAACAGAAATACTATGATTACAGTAGAAAATCTTTCATTTACTTATCGTAAATCGAAGCGTGCGGTACTACGTGATTTTTCGCTTTCGTTCGAATCCGGCAGGGTATATGGACTGTTGGGAAAGAATGGTGCGGGAAAATCTACTCTTCTCTATCTGATGTCCGGCTTGTTGACTCCTAAAAACGGCAAAGTGATGTTTCACGATACAGATGTACGCCGTCGGTTGCCGGTTACTTTGCAGGATATGTTTTTAGTTCCCGAAGAATTTGAGTTGCCTTCGGTTTCTTTGGTCAGCTATATTGAGTTAAACAGTCCTTTTTATCCTCGTTTCAGTAAGGAAGAGATGATTAAATATCTCCATTATTTTGAGATGGATATAGATATTGATCTCGGATCGCTTTCTATGGGGCAGAAAAAGAAAGTGTTCATGAGTTTTGCGCTTGCTACGAATACCTCTCTTTTGTTGATGGATGAACCGACCAACGGGCTGGATATTCCAGGCAAAAGTCAGTTCCGCAAGTTTATAGCATCGGGTATGTCGGATGATAAGACGATTGTGATTTCCACACATCAGGTTCGTGACATCGACAAAGTGCTCGATCATGTGTTGATAATGGATGACAGTCGTGTGTTGCTCGATGAATCGACAAGTAATATTTGCGACAAACTTTTCTTTGTGGAGAGTGATGATCGGGAATTGGCCAAAAGTGCGCTTTTTGCAATTCCTACTATTCAGGGTAACTACCTGATCCTTCCTAATGAAAAGCAGGACGAGTCGGAACTAAACCTGGAACTTCTTTTTAATGCTACACTGGCTACTCCTGAAGAGATAGCCCGATTGTTTCACACTCAAAAATAAAAGACGATGATAAAAGATACTTTTTTCAGTTTGCCTCGTTTTATGAATCTTTGCCGTAAGGAGATGGTGGAGAATTGGAAATCGAATGTGCTTCGTATGGTGTTGATGTATGGAGTGATGGCAGTGGTAATGGTTTGGAATGGATATTTTAGGTATAGAGGTACTTATAATTATCAGGAAGATCCGGCGTGGATATTTCTTCTTGTCACTTTTATCTGGGCTCTGTGGGGATTCGGTTGTTTGAGTGCTTCGTTTACAATGGAAAAGATGAAAACGAAAACGAGCCGTACTTCCATGTTAATGATTCCGGCAACTCCTTTTGAGAAGTTTTTCTCCAGATGGTTTGTATTTACAGTTGTGTATCTGGTTGTTTTCCTGATATGTTATAAGTTGGCGGATTATACGCGTTTTACTATTTATTCTTTGGCTTATCCGGAGAAGGATTTTATTGCTCCTGTCGACTTGTCGCATTTGGTTGGTGATGAAAAATATTATACTTTATGCAGGCGAGGCTTGGAATTTGGAGCGCTGATATCAGGTTATTTCTTTGTTCAATCCTTATTCGTATTGGGCAGTTCGATTTGGCCTAAAAATTCTTTCCTGAAAACATTTGCGTCGGGAACCATTATTGGTATGGTATATTTTGCTGTCGGTGCTTTGGTAAGCAAAGTGCTGTTGGAAAGCGGCAGGTATTATTCAGGAGGTGTGCTGGAGTCGAAAGAAACCACTCTGTGGATTGTAATTGTTGCCGGCATCTTTTTTGCGTTGGTGAATTGGGTACTGGCTTATTTCCGCTTTAAGGAGTCTGAAATTATTAATAGAATGTAATACCTTAGCCTATGAATTTTAAAGAAAGTAAAGCTATTTATTTACAGATTGCAGATAGAATCTGTGATGAGATATTGCTGGGGCAATATCCGGAAGAGGAGCGGATCCCTTCTGTCAGAGAGTATGCTGCCATTGTGGAGGTGAATGCTAATACGGTGATGCGTTCCTTTGACTATCTTCAGGTACAAAATGTTATTTATAATAAACGTGGCATAGGGTATTTTGTAGCTTCAGGAGCAAAAGAGCTGATTCATTCTCTCCGTAAGGATACCTTTCTGAAAGAAGAATTGGACTATTTCTTTCGTCAGCTGTATACGCTTGATATACCGATAAAAGAAATAGAGACAATGTATCATGAGTTTATAAAAAAGCAGAAATAGAATAAAGACGAAATATTATGAAACGTACTACTTATATATTTATAGGCCTTCTCGTTTCCGGATTGATTGTAATTGTGGCAACTATTATTTTCATATTTATGTCGGGGAAGCCTTACCAGGAAGATGGAGCCTTTTTGGGTAATGAACAGGTGAAAATGGATTTGAATGGCGTACATGTTATAAAGGTGTTTACCAGCCAGGATGGAGTATCTGAAGCGAGACGTGTGTTTATTAGCGGCGAAATGAAAATAGGATCTACTGCTGCTTCGTCAGGGAAAGAACAGGTTTCATATCCGAAAGGAGACTATTTGAATGTTACCCAGAAGAATGATACTTTGTTTATGAAGTTAGATCTTAATGTGAACAATATTCCGGAAAAGTATCGGGACAGAGATTATATCTTTGTGAGTGGTTTTGATGTGAGTTTGGCTGTGGATTCACTGACCGGTATAGTTACCGGTGAAGAAGGTTTGAAATTGAATCTGATAGGTATTGAAACAGATTCATTGTTTGTCCGTGGTAATCGTTATAACATATCATTGGATTCTTGTCGACTTGGTTCGTGTGATATTCAGGGAAATGGGCTGGACTTTCATGCAAAGGATAGTAAAATTGAAAACTTCTATCTGAATTTGGATGGTGTATGGAGATGGACATTTGAGAATACAGAAGTGGGGACGGAATATCTGAGTGGCAGCAATCAGCACTCTAATGATCTGCAGAAAGGAGAATGTAAGCGGGTGGTCTGGACACCTCTGACAGAAGATGCACGTTTGCAGGTGAATGTAAGAGAGAAAGCGGAAATTACGATAACACCGGAATAAACAGGAATAGGTATGAAGAGATAAAATATGATACGAATTACTAGACAGTATCTAAACTAAAAAGGAGCAATAATGGATTTTAAAATGCCTGAGGCATATTTATTCCGTTATTACTCCTTTTAATATATGAGGTTATATAGTCAAATTACAGCGCTTTCTTCAGAGTGAAGCAGTCGATGTCCGGTGCCCAGTTATAACTATTACCCATGCGAATAGTGTTGTATCCGGCTTTTAATTCAACGGGAACTGTGATTTGGTTATGACCGTTATCCTTTCCCAAAGAGTCGATTTTGGTAATGATACCGTTTACGTCCAGTTCTATTTGTCGTCCTTTGCCATATAAATAATGGATGGTCATATCATAGCGTCCGCCATTTTCGCTATATACTTCCCGCCATTCGGCATAGTTTTCAGGTTGTCCGCCAAGGAAACCTACTTTCATTTTGCCGGAGGCTTCCTTATCATGGGCATAAATAATACCTTTAGGATTTTTGCCAAGGTCATTGAAAAGAGGTAGGTAAGCCCATTCCGCTTCGTAGAGGGTCGGTTCCAGACGTGTTTCGCCTTCTATGCGGAGGAACATGGCACTGTGTGCAGGAAGCGTTTGTTCGAAGGTACCGGAGAAGTTTCCTAAATCGCTATGTTTTACCAGATCACGTACTTTTACGTTTCCTCCAAATTCCAGTGAAGAGAACGGCACGGAAAAACTACAGATGGTATCGGAAGGATTGTAAAGAGCTACTGCACGTACATTCCCACGTTTCTGTTCAATATCTTTTACGAGTACATAACCTTCATTTTCATGTTGAGCTACATAAGCCTGTAAGCCCAGCGGATCTTGGTTGAGGGCGATCAGTTCTTTATTTGTCAGCAGTTCGAGCGAAGAATCCGGCATGTTTTCCAGATTGCATCCGATAAGCAAAGGAGAGCTCATGATACACCACAAACCGAAATGAGCTTCTTCTTCTGTCGGGGTAAGACCTTGTCCACCTACTTTACTGTCGTTGCGGAATCCGATGACCATCATATCCATGTCATTATAATGTCCGTTTCCGGCATAAGCCGACAGGTAGAGATTCTTTCCGACTACATATCTTAATGATCCCCAATGTGCATTAATATCTCCACTGATACGCCAGGAAGTTGCTGCATCTTTAGCCCAAGTGCCCGGGAAGGCCCATCGGCAAATATTGATGGAAACATCTTTGTTTACTTTGTCTATACTGTTCCGGATGGAAGTGTAGCGTTCCTTTTCATTAAGTCCCAGCACATCTCCTCCGCAGTAATCAATTTTGATAAAGTCGAAACCCCAGTCGCCAAAGTATAATTGGGCGTCTTGCGGTTCGTGTCCATAGATACCAGCTCCTACGCCTGCTGCATCATTGTCCCACATGGAGCCACATGTACTGTTGCCCGCATCGGTATAGAGACCGGCTTTCATTCCCAGGCCGTGAACGTAATCCGCAATTGGTTTCATCCCATTCGGGAAACGTTGTTCGTGGGTATGCATAATTCCGTTGTCATCGCGCTTTCCGAAATAGCCGTCATCAACATTGACATAATGATATCCGGCATCTTTCAGACCTTTTTTCACCATCAGGTCGGCTTGATGCTTGATGATGTCTTCGCTGATGTCTACGCGAAATGCATTCCATGAACTCCATCCCATGATGGGAGGATTGACTGTCTTTTCATTCTCGGAAAGGGTAGTTTGAGTTTTTGTGCAGCTGATGCACATAAAAGAAGCTACTGCTACTGTAAAGAGATAAATCCTGTTTTTCATGATATAATAGGTTGTGTTTTATTACATATCCGTCCTGAATTTGTTCAAGTGACTGAATAGAAATAAAGGGCAACTTACTGTACTCCAGAAAGTTACCCTTTATTTTGTCGGAATGAGGCGACTCGAACGCCCGACCCCTACGTCCCGAACGTAGTGCGCTACCAACTGCGCTACATTCCGATTGCTTAAGAAGTGGTGCCACCAGGAATCGAACCGGGGACACAAGGATTTTCAGTCCTTTGCTCTACCAACTGAGCTATGGCACCTTTCTCGTTTGCGGGTGCAAAGATAAGTATATTTTTTAATACCGCAATAACTTAAAGGGAAATTTTTACCAATTTCTGACTCGTGGAAATATAAATGCATTTTTGTTAGAATAAATATGTAGATAAACAGCTATTTATGCGACATATTTTATAAATTTACGCACTGAAACGATCAAAACAATATAAACACTCTATTACTATGTCATCACTGGCGATTATTGTTATAATAGTTTTGTTAGCTGCCTTCATCTATATGTGGGCAAAGTGCCACTCACTCCAGAAAGAGGTGCATTCGAAGGAAAACAAAGAGAATGAACTTAAAAAGTTGGCTCTGGTTTTGCAGAACATCAATGCTTACTTCTTATTGATTGACAAGGATTTTGTGGTTTGTGACACCAATTATTATTCTTTAAACCGTCTTCCGATTCAGGTAGGTGGAGTTACCAAAAGAGTCGGGGATTTGCTGCATTGTAGAAATGCGATTGCAGCCGGTGAATGTGGTCAGCATGAACAATGCAAACTATGTTGTATCCGTGCGTCTATCGGAAAAGCTTTTTACAAGAAAGCAAGTTTTAAAAATCTGGAAGCTTCCATGAAGTTATTAAGTGAGGATGAAACGAAAGTGACTCCTTGCGATGTATCGGTATCGGGTACTTATTTGAATATTCATGGTGAAGATTATATGGTGTTGACTGTTTATGATGTGACGGAGCTGAAAAATGCGCAAAGGCTGCTGTCTATTGAAAGAGAACATTCCATTTCTGCTGATAAATTGAAATCTGCCTTTATTGCTAATATGAGTCACGAGGTACGTACACCGCTAAATGCAATTGTCGGATTTTCCGGTTTGATGGTATCGGCTTCCAGTGAAGAGGAACGAAAAATGTATGCTGATGTTATTGCAGAGAATAATGAACGCTTGTTGCGCCTGGTGAATGATATTTTCGATCTTTCTCAAATAGAATCGGGAACAGTAGATTTTGTTTATACGGAGTTTGATGCCAATGATTTACTAAGAGAGTTGGAGGGAATTTTTAAGACGAAATTGAATAACTCGTCGGTGGAATTGGTTTGTGAGGCACACATACAACCTATAATGATGTATTCGGAACGGGAACGTATCATTCAGGTATTGTCTAACCTGTTACATAATGCAATGAAATTCACCGAATCGGGTGAAATTCGTTTGGGTTGCAGCCTGAAAGGAACGGAAGAGGTTTGCTTTGTTGTGTCCGATACAGGCATTGGCATACCGAAAGAGGAACAGAAAAAAATATTCTCACGTTTCATAAAACTTGATCGTGAAATGCAGGGGACAGGACTTGGACTGACTCTTTCGCAAACGATCATCCAAAATCTGGGTGGAAATCTTGAACTTGATTCGGAAATTAACCGGGGATCTACTTTCAGCTTTGTGTTGCCACGGGTGATAAAACCGGAACTAATAAAGTCACAGGCAATAAAGTAATCTCCAATCGCTAGGTATTGTATCTATTAAATGATGATTGGCATACTTCTAAATAAGAGGGCCTGCAAAAATCTCTAAAATAAATTCCCCTCACTACAACCGTGAAGTGCATCCCAAAGGTTTTATAACCGACTAAAGGGGAGCACTTCACTGTAGTGAGGGTAATTTTATAAGTTCAAAGCTGTTTGAATAGCCTCTTACTTTTTTGTGAACAGGATGAACACTTATTCTTTACGACTTAGGTGCATCCTTATCTTTGTCTCCGGTTCCCGGAGATGCTTTGCCGGAAGTAGAATTTCCGCCGGATGTAGCAGAACTGCTGCTTGATGGAGTAGCACCGGAAGCGGTGGCACCAGAGGATGCCGCATCAGGAGCTGCTGCATTAGAAACGGTTGCACCAGGCTTAGCTGTACTTGCCCCGGTTGCTCCTCCTGTATGTGCAGAAGTTGCGGTAGGACGGGCAGCATTAGCGTTACTTGCACTGACATTGACAGTGGCAGGTTGAGCCTGAACTTCCCAGTGGAACGGTTCGAAATTGGAGTTTGGATCTACCCAAGACGGTTTCTTGGAAGCATAGATAATAAACGGAGCAATAACAACGATAATGGCACCGATAATCAGTACGGAGAACCAAACAGTGTTGCTACCTGTAGAGATCTGGCTGGGCGGGATGAAGCTGAGGATAAAGGCAAGCAATGATCCGCAGAAACCAAGACCGCCAACAAACCACATCAAACCGTTACCTGACTTACCGATACGGAACGGACGGTTGAGTTTCTTCATCTTATAACGCAATGCGATAGCTCCGGAGAACATCAACAAGTACATAATCAGATAAAGAATAACTGTCAGCTGTGACAGAATCTGATAGAAGCTCTGTACGGACGGCATAACGACGAACAACAGACTTAATACAGTTACAGCGATACCTTGTACGAACAGGATATTCTTCTGTACACCCAGTTTGTTTGTTTTCTGGAAGAACGGAGGCATATACCCCGCTTTACCTACGGCAAATATACCTTTTGACGGACCGGCAACCCATGTTAATACACCTGCCAGTACACCAAATGCAAGAGCGACAGCAATGATTGGTGACAACCAGGAAGCATGAATATATCTGAAATAGTTGTCGAAGCCGACGAGTAGACTTTGAGTCAGGTTGATATCTTTTGCAGGGATAATCACACCTAATGCAAAAGTACCCAAAACGAAGATCAACACTGTGATAAGTGCACCGATGAATACGGCTTTCGGATAGTTTTTGGAAGGGTTCTCTACGTCTTTTACGTGGATACCACCCATTTCCATACCGGCATAAAACAAGAAGATACTGGCAGCAAGAACAACATTATCAAAGTTGGTAAAGTCGGGGAAGAAGCTGCTGTTGAAATCCATATTGGAATGTCCGCCGCTTGCCAGATAAATGATTCCCAAGATAATCAACAGGGCAGCCGGGATAATTGTACCGACCATACCACCGATTTTAGCAACCTTACCTACCCAGCTCATACCTTTCAGGGAAATGAAAGTAGCCAGCCAGTAGATGATAAGCACTACGACGAGCGTATAATACTTATTGTTTGCCAGTGACATGTCATGTACGTCATTCATTCCGATGAAAGCGATAGATACGGCACCAAACGTTAACACTGTCGGATACCAGATCGTACTTTCGATCCATTGTACCCAAATGGCGAGGAATCCCAGTTTTTTGCCGTAGGCTTCGCCTACCCACCGGAACACACCACCCTGCTTATCCTGAAACATCGCCGCCAACTCTGCTGCAACGAGCGATGTAGGGATTAGAAAGACAATAGCTGCAAAAAGATAATAGAAGGCCGAACTCATTCCATATACGGCCTCGGCTGGTAGTCCACGCAAGGATACTACTGCCGTAACATTCATGATAGCCAGGGTAAACACACCCAGCTTCACTGCATTTTTAATATTCGCCATAAGTTAAGGTTTTAAGTGAAAAATATTTTAAAGTCAGTGTTATAACAACATTTTGCGTGAGATGTTTCCGCAATCTCTTTCAAAGTTCGTTAATTAACATCCCCGAAATGGGAGATTGTAACCCCGGATTTACTTCTTCCGAAACAATCGCTTTCTCCAATTGTTTTTAAGCAATCTAAATTATAAATGAATCATTTTATTATAAACTAAGTAGTTATGAAATCAGCGCTTTCAGATTTTATTTCCGGGAAAAAGGGAATCTATGGTATTCTTCACATTATTATATTAGTAATGTCCCTATTCCTGGTTATTAGTATCTCGGTAGATACTTTTAAGGGAATTCCTTTCTATACACAGTCTTCGTATATGAAAGTACAGCTATGTATCTGTCTTTGGTTTCTTTTTGATTTTGTATTGGAGTTCTTTCTGGCAAAACATAAGGGACGTTATTTGCGGACGCATTTTATCTTTTTATTGGTGGCGATTCCTTATCAGAATATTATCGCCTATTATGGGTGGACATTTTCGGATGAGATCACCTATCTTCTCCGTTTCATACCTTTATTGAGAGGAGGATATGCGCTTGCCATTGTGGTCGGCTGGTTGACCTACAATCGTGCTTCGAGTTTGTTTGTCTCTTATCTGACGATGTTGTTGGCAACGGTCTATTTTTCCAGTCTGGCATTTTTTGTGCTTGAGCATCGGGTGAATCCCTTGGTGAATGGTTATGGAGATGCTTTGTGGTGGGCTTTTATGGATGTCACTACCGTCGGTTCGAATATCATAGCGCAGACGGTGACCGGACGTGTACTTTCCGTTTTGTTGGCTGCCCTGGGTATGATGATGTTCCCTATCTTTACAGTTTATATCACAAATCTGATTCAGCAATCTAACAAACGTAGAAAACAATATTACGAAGAGGAGGAACTAGAGAAAAAGGCTTCCGAGAAAAAAGAATTGGCAGAAAAAGCAGCCGTACAGAAAGCAAGCACATCATAATGTGCTTGCGGATAAGATGAAAAAACAGATGAAGTGATGATGACGGTAAAGTGTTGAAAACCAAAGATGAATTACTTTTCTTTATAAGCGGCGAAGGAAAAGGGGTGGAAAAGAGGTATTACTTTCTATCTTTGTTGAGAAGAGATAAGACACGACGCTGTTATAACCGTAATTGAATGAATCAAACTTTACCTTATCCGGGTTAATAACAGCTATCTCATTTTAATAACTAGAGTTGTTCAGGGGTAAGTTCAATTTGTAGCATTTGAAAAATGATGCCGTTTGTATTGAAACATTGGCGGGAAATCAAGAGGGTAAGGGGAATAGAAAAGAGGTTGTGTCAAAACGTTGGCACAACCTCTTTTATATTTTACAGTTCTGCTATATTTTCTTTTGGCTATGCT
>NZ_JBDFVF010000061.1:0-13409 GCF_040913205.1 Bacteroides sp. MSSM.1001136sp1_RTP21357st2_D2_RTP21359_211015
TGATGAGAATAAGTATATTCAGTTAATAAACTCTTGCCCAAGCCAAGAATGGCGGGACACTCTAAATGCTCGCTATGCAAATTATAAAAGGCACAAGGGGTAAAGTAAGTTCATAACAAGCCGGGATAACGGACTAACGCCGTTCCCCGCCAAGCCATTATCAACCATAAAGCGCATAAATATGTACGAAGAATTTTTAGAAAAGAGCCTCAATAATAAGAGGCAGGCAGTAGATGATACTTTTATTGCCAAATACGCCGATTTGTCCTACCCCGAACTGAATACTTTATGGCAGGAAGTCGGGCTGGGCAGTTATTGTAATGGGCTGTTTAAGCTTATCAATCCGTCCGATTACCAAGATGTGATAAACTCCTGTTATGAGAAGGAAGATGACAAATCGTTTCTGCCATTCATGTGTACGGCTTTCGGCGATGTCTTTGCCTATGTAAAGAACCCAAGACTGAATAATTACGTTGTTTATCTGAATGTCAGATACGGAACATATTTAATACTTCCTGCCAATCTTCGTGCAATTTTTAATAAGGTAATGGTAAATCAAAGTTTCTTGAAAGGTTGGTTTGACTTAGAAAATTATCCTGTAATACAAGAGAAACTCGGAACTCCCGACAATGACGAATGTTTCGGGTATTCCCTACTGTTGGCTATGGGAGGAAGTGAGGACATTGAAAACATCAAGATAGTCAAGACTATTCCGTACATTGACATCTGCACACAAACAATCGGTGAATTTGAAGTTGCAGATAAATATTGAGTATAGAACTGGTTGATAACAACGCAGGATAACGGACGAGCCGTTCCCTGCTAACCATTACCAACAAATAGCGTACATATATGAATGATGTAACAAAAGTAAGAATAGTATATGAATGTAGCATAATAGGTATTGTTTTGCTGACATTCTTAAAAGGTATGTTCCCATACATGGGAGCATGGTGGCGAGTAGCCCTTATTGCTTCACTTGTAGGATTGTGGTTTTCACTATCTTATCTGAAACAGCATAATTATAAATGGGGGTTCAATTACATAGGAAATCATTTATACATTAACCTCTTATTGAAAGTACAGAAGTGGTTTCAGAACGCTACAATCATAGCCTTATTGATACCTGTATTCTTAAAAGACCTCTTGTATAATCAATATTGCTTAGTAGCATATATATTGCTTGTAGGTATGTTCTTGGGCGTGAAGCTGGCTACTTACACAGTAGAGTACGCTATATATAAAAGTAAATTCATTGGTAACAAGGAAAGATAACCCCTGAATGGTGTTCCTTTCCAAACCATTAGATGTAATTATATGACATGAAAATCTATGAGAATAAAATATTGAGAATACTTGGATTTATTTTTATTTGGATTTATGTATTCGGTGTGGGCATTTGCTTTGCTGCAAAATGGTATGCTATTGGAATATCAGGAGCTATCTTATTGGTTGTTTGGTTAAATTCCGGACTTATTGGTGATACTATTTATAAATATAGAGTAAAACAGGCTACAAAACAAATAAAAAGGTATGGAATACAATTATTTGTTGATTTAAACCAATGTAAAGTCACTACACAGAAATGGAATACCAAGAAATCAAGGATGCAAGAGCCTATCTTTCGGATATTCCATACATGGGAAATCCAATTTTGGAATGGTGTCAGTGGCTATTTATTCCCTGACATTTATCATAGTGAACAAATCGTGTCCACTACAATATACACCGTAACGTACACAACCAAATACAATGGAAAGACAAAAACATTTCGCAGTGATGTAATCTTGAAGGAAAAAGTTTCATTGGAAATACTATTGCAACACTATGAAATGACAACGATTTACATAAATCCGAAGAATGACAATCAATATTATTTTGATTTGGATTTTCTAAAATAGATACAGCTAACAACGCAGGATAACGGCAAGTCGTTCCCTGCTAACCATTAAATAAACAATGAGTTCGCCTACTATCTTTTATAATCTTGGGAAAATTACAGTTTGGCTTTGGTACAGACTGATTAAAAAGAAGAAATTCAAATACAAGGATATGATATTCCAATATCCGGGTTGGTTGTTTTGGGTTATCGGCTTGGGAATTGGAGTATTAATAATAGTATGCGGTTATTTTCTGCTTATCCGGCTTGAAAACCAAAGAACAATATGAGTAGCCTTATCACAGCAAAGAGATTTGGAAAAGTTCTAATATGGGTATGGAACAGATATATAAAGAAAGCCGCCATTCCTTTTGAAGAACTTGATTTCCATTACCTCGATTGGGCTTTCATTATTACAGGTTGTATCTTTTTCGGGGTTGTGGCAGGTGTTACCCTGCTTTATTTTGCTTTTATAAAACAATAGACTATTAACAATGAAAGCCCAACTAAAATACCCGATATTCAGCTTTGCCCCCAAAGGCAACATGATATACGTGTTTCGCAAGGAAGAACTGTACACAACGACCAATACCAAGTTGTTGAAGAAGCGGAAGAACTACATTGTTGTGGATGCAACCGGGACGAAATATGTTGAAAAGGGGGCGCACAAAGTGAAGTGGCAAGGGATGTTGGGATATTGTATCAGGATGCAGGGACGTGTGATTTCCATTGAATACGAGTACGGGGACAACCCCGAACCGTTCCCGTTACGGAAACTGCAAGAACTGGTAGCGGAACGATACCCCAAGACACGGTGGTTCAAGGAAGAATGCTGGAACAGCGCAGACGAGTTCCGGCAAGTGATTTTCGCCTGCAAGACCTTTGAGGAAGTGGCGGACATACTGATGCCCGAACGAAAAACGAGCGTTTGGCAACGCATTGAAGAATATTTCCTGCGGGCAGGTTTTCTTATGCTTGCCGCCATGTTCCTTTATCACGTGGTTTGGCGGCTAATCCAAAAGGTCTGGCTATGGGCTACCGGGTAACGTACAGGAAACAAATCAATTTATTCAGATATGGAACAACGGATTACACCACTATTGCTTCCCACTCCCGAAGCGGAGTTGGAAGCGTCCTGCAAGGAACTGGACGAAAAGGTAACATGGCTGCTGCACAACAGCCGGAAAATGGACAACTACTTGGAACTTGAACCGTTCAGCAAGGACGGGCGGCTGTGCGCCCACGTGTGCGACACGCTCAAAAGCCTGCCGGAAACGCCGACACTGGCGGCGTACAAGGACTACAAGGCAATCATCATTCTGCTGGGTATGTCCACCACACATTACGCCATACTGGACGAACTGGCGGAACAGCACCGCAAGCGGGACGACATACCCGAACTGACCGCCTACTGCGATGCGCTCCACTGGATGCGACCGGGACGGCAGTACCTATGCAACGTATACAACACGGTATGCCACGCTTTCCACCTGCTGCGGAGAAACCCGGTAAGGGACAACCGCCTGCTGGTGACGGAAAAGGAGCTGCGCCACGCCGAACGGATGCTGCCGGAACTGGGCAGGCAGACGTTCACCGAAATGGTACGTCTGAAAGGCTACATGGTCTATGATGCCGAGCAACTGGCGGACAAATGCGGCATGGAATACGGCTCGTTCCGGCGAAAGGTAAAGAAAATGACCGGGTACACGGCTAAGGAATGGGTGATAAAGGAACGGGTAAAAGACGTGGAACACTACCTGATGAACACAAACCTCACGCTTACCGAAGTGGCGTTCACCACCGGGTTCGCATCGACATCGAACCTGAACGACTTCTGCAAGGCGTATCTTTTAGATACCCCCGGAGAAATACGCAGAAAAGCGCAGGAAACAAGAAAATGCACAGTTACAAGAACGTAATGTGAAAAATCAAGAATAAAACAGATTTTTTATGCCCGTAACTTTGTGCTTCATAAAAGATAAGCACAAGATTATGGAACATAAGATACCGTTGGAAACATACTTCGCCGGACTGCTTCAAAAAGTGGAATGGCAGATACAGGAATACGAGGACACCGCAGCGGACACGCTGACGCTCTGCCGCCTGTGCGTGGACTACCTGCAAGAGATACTGGGCGAACTCAAAACCTTTATAATCTCCTACCCGTTCGCCAGCACGGAAGAAGAAATACACTTCTTCAAGGAACTGAAACCGCTTTTAGCGAGCAAAATCATCTATTACAACACCGTTTACAAGATAGAGGTGCGCTTCCCCAGCGGCAGCGAGGACGTGCAGCGGGACTACCTGCTGTCGGAAACCGACCGGATTTCAAAGTCGTTCCAGCGGAACTTGGCGTTCTACCAGTACCACCGCACGAAAGCCACCTACTTGGACAGGCAGTATTTCATGCGTGGGAAGCCTGACATACAAATCATTGTGGACAGTTTCTATTACGAAACAGACCCACAGTTCAGCACCAGTCACGACTTCAAGGTAGCCAAGATTTTAGCCAACGAACTGCTGGAAATATACCTCACCAACCGACTGCACGAACTGGAACGCCGGGAACAGCGCAAGCGGGTGAAGAACGGCTTCACAGGAAAGGTGCTACGCTGGACGGGGACGAAAAGGGCGTTGGTGGAGCTTGTCTATGCACTGGACGCCTGCGGCTGTCTGAACAAGGGAACGGTTGATATTAAGGAGATTGTAGCCTATTTTGAATACGTTTTCGACATCGACCTCGGCGACTTCTACCATACCTACATGGAACTCAAAGCCAAGACCAAAGACCGCACAGGCTTCCTCTCCACCCTGAAAGACAGGTTGCTGCTGCGCATGAGGGAACAGGATTAGGCAACCGTTCTTTAACAAAATTTATTTCGCCACAGGTGGGTTCGCCTGTGGCGTTTTATTTTTCAGGACACCCGAACTTTGCGGCAAATCAATTAGTTACCATTATGGAAATAATAACATTCGAGTCCAAAGCCTACAAGGAACTGGACAACAAAATTACTGCCATTGCCGATTACATATTCAATCATGTAGAAAAGGCAAAACAAAGTGAAGAAGATATGTGGGTGGACAGCTACGAGGTCTGCACGTTCCTGAAAATAAGCGAAAAGACCCTGCAACGCCTGCGGGTATCGGGGACTATCGCCTATTCCAACATCAGGGGACGTTATTTCTACAAGGTCAGCGAGATACGCCGGATGCTGGAAGAACGTTTGATTAGGAGCAACAAAGAGAACATCGACAACCTGATAACCAACCACCAACTGTATGCTAAGGAAAGAGGAAATCTTAGAAAGAACAAGTAACGGGCTGGCGGTATTCAAACACTACCTGCCCGGAAACTGGCGCATAGGTCGCAACTTCCTTAACCCGCTGTACGAGGACAGCAAGGCTTCCTGCAACATCTACTTCGACCGCCGGGGCGGTATCTACAAGATGAAAGACTTCGGCAACGACAGTTACAGCGGCGACTGCTTCTTCCTCGTGGGGCAGTTAAAGGGGCTGGACTGCAACCGGGCGGCTGACTTCGTGGAGATACTGGAAATCATCGACCGGGATTTGGGCTTGGGGCTGGCTTCCGGCACTCCGGTTTCCGTTCCCCCGGCAACCGTCCGCCGGGCAGAGCCGGACAAACCCGAAGAAAAGCCCGAAAAGCCCGTCAAGCCCTACCAGTTCCGGGAACAGAAATTTCCGCTTGCCGAACTGGTGTACTGGCAACAGTACGGCATCACGCCCGAACTGCTGGAACATTACAAGGTCTGCTCGCTCCGGGAATACAACAGCGAAACGGCAGAGGGCAAACCGTACACCTACACTTCATCGGTGGCAGAACCCATGTACGGCTACAAGGGCAAACAGTACATCAAGCTGTACCGCCCGTTCTCCACGCCCCGCTTCCTCTATGGCGGCAGCTTCGGCGAAAACTACTGTTTCGGGCTGGAGCAACTGCCCGCCAAAGGCGACACGCTATTCATCACGGGCGGCGAGAAAGACGTGCTTTCGCTGGCGGCGCATGGTTTTCACGCTATCTGCTTCAACAGTGAAACGGTGACGATACCGCCAACGCTGGTTTATCGGCTGACGTTCCGCTTCAAGCACATCGTCCTGCTCTTTGACATGGACAAGACGGGCAGGGAAAGCTCACGCAAGCAGGAAAAACTATTGGAAGAATTTGGCGTGAAACGCCTGCTGCTCCCGCTTCCGGGAACGAAAGAGGAAAAGGACATATCCGACTACTTCAAAGCCGGGAACACCCGTGAAGATTTCCTGAAACTGTTTATCGAATTTTTAGACAACCTGTATAGCGACACATTGATTATGCTTAAATCATGCGAGATAGATTTCAACAACCCGCCCGCCAAAGCGCAAGAGATTATTTCGGCGGGTGACGTTCCGTTAGGAACACAAGGCAACCTGTTCGGCATCACCGGGGGCGAGGGAACGGGCAAGAGCAATTATGTAGCCGCAATCGTGGCGGGCTGCATCTGCCCGGCTGGTGCGGAAGTAGATACACTGGGCGTACAGATAACCGCCAACGGCAGGCACAAGGCGGTCTTGCTCTATGATACCGAACAGTCGGAAGTGCAACTGTTCAAGAATGTAAGCAACCTGCTGGCACGTGCTAAACAGCCGGACAAACCCGATGAGCTGAAAGCGTTCTGCCTGACGGGTATGTCACGCAAGGAACGCTTGAACGCCATTGTGCAGAGCATGGATAAGTTCTACTACCAGTACGGCGGCATCCAGTTGGTCGTCATTGACGGCATCGCCGACCTTGTTAAGAGTGCCAACGATGAAGCGGAAAGCGTGGCGGTGATAGATGAACTTTATCGGCTGGCTGGCATCTACAACACGTGTATTCTGTGCGTGCTGCATTTCGTCCCCAACGGTTTGAAGCTGCGGGGACATTTGGGCAGCGAGTTGCAGCGCAAGGCGGCTACAATCCTTTCGATAGAGAAAGACGATGAACCCGCCCAGTCGGTAGTGAAAGCCCTGAAAGTAAGGGACGGAAGCCCGCTGGACGTGCCGCTGATGCTCTTTGCATGGGACAAGGAAGCCGGGATGCACGTGTACAAGGGCGAGAAGCCCCGTGAGGAAAAGGAGAAACGCAAGGAAAGGGAACTGGTGAATGTCGCACGTGACATCTTCGGGCGGCAGACACGCATCACCTACATAGACCTTTGCGAGCAGTTGCAGCAGGTCTTGGACATCAAGGAACGCACCGCAAAGAGCTATATCCGCTTCATGCGGGAAAGGGACATCATCACCAAAGACACGGCGAACCAAAGCTGTTTTGTCATCGGTTCATATAATCTTCGATGGAACACAGGTTGTCCATAAACGTATGGATAAAACTTGTGTAATTCATGTGCTTGTGTCCTGCCCTGTTGTGAAACACGGCAGGATTTTTTCTGTTTGCACGTGAAAATTCAGGGTATTTGCTTAACTTTGCAGAAGTTACACGAAAAAAGTAACGGCAGTTGGACGGCGGTTGCCGGAATATTGCCTTTATATATAACATATACGTTCGCCGAACGTCCCAAAGTAGAAAACTGGCACTTTTCAAAATGTGGGGATATTCAGCGCAGGATATGCTATGCGTTTGTCATAGCGTGGCTGCACTGTTTCCACATTTGGGTATGCCAGTACCTCTACTTTGAAACAGCGTCATGCCACGCTTTCTTTTTGAGGTGGCGGCTAACGTGCAAAGACAGTAGGGATTTATATCACTTTAATACCTGACAATATGGAACAAATCAAAGCGCACATCGCCGTATCGCTGGACGGGCATACCGCCACACCGGACTATGAACTGGACTGGATGCCCCGTGAGGTCAAGGAACTGGCGGCAAGGGAACACGCCGCCGCAAGCTGCCTGCTTATGGGGGCGAACACCTACAACTACATCTTTGAACACTGGGGCGGGTGGCCGCACAAAAGCAAGCGGTCTTTTGTGGTGTCACACTACGACACCAACGTGACGCCGGACTGCGGCGTGGAGTTCCTGACCGAAGAACCGCTGCAAAGGGTCTATGAACTTAAACAGGAAACCGACATACTGGTGGTGGGCGGTGGTAAGCTGCTTACTTCATTGATTAAAGCCGGGTTGCTGGACAGCCTGACAATATACACCGTCCCGGTCATGGCGGGCAAAGGCATCGGCTTTATCGGGGAAACATTCGGCTCACATTGGAAACTCTCGGAAAGCAGGGTGCTGGATAACGGGGTGGTCTGTTCGACCTACCTGTTTGGCGGGAGCGTATAAAAAAATGCGCCCGGTTCCCGCCGGGCGCAACCACTAAAATTTCAATTATTATAAGTTGTAAAACCTATCACAATGAAATTTCAGTGGCAAAGATAGGCTATTTCTTCGGTTTCGCTTTCTTTTCGGGGAATGAAAAACCGACATTGAACTGCTCGTCCAGCAACAGCGAAGCATCGAAAGCCTTGCCGTTCTTGCCCTTGAAGCCCTTGATTAGCCCGGTCTTGCGTTTCGTCACCAACTCGACAATCTGCTTGTCGGAAAGCTGCTTGTCGCACTTGTTGCGGAATATGGTAAGCGTGCAATCCACGTTGGAACACTTCGCCACTTTCGGGTAGAACAGGATGCGTCCGCTACCGCATTTCGGGCAGGGGCAGGTTTCACCGCCCGCAACAGATAATTGTACCGAAAGCAGTTCCGCCGTGATTTGGGCGGCGTACACCTCGATACCCTTTCGGAACGTATCGGCATCCATGCTGCCCGCTTCTATCTTGGAAAGGGCGGTTTCCCACATACCCGTCATTTCGACATCGGCAATCTTCTTGTCCTTGACAATCTTGTAAACGGCAAGCCCCTTGTCAGTAGGCACAAGGTTCTTCTTCTCACGCACGATGTACTGGCGGGCGAACAGCGTTTCGATAATCGCCGCACGGGTGGCGGGTGTGCCTATCCCGGCATCTTTCAGGCTGGCTTTCAGTTCGGCATCTTCCAGTTCCTTTCCGGCGTTTTCCATTGCCGCAAGCAGGCTGCTTTCCGTGTGCAGCGGTTTCGGCTTGGTCTGCTTCTCCAACAGTTCCACGTTGAAAATCGGCAGGCTTTCGCCCTCTTGAAGTGGCGGCAGGCTGGCGGCTTCTTCGTCCCCGCCCGTTTCCTGCTCGCCGAACACGGCACGCCAGCCTGCTACTTTCATCACAGCCCCTTTTACCGTGAAGTCGGTATCTCCAGCCGACAATATGGCGGTGGTAACGTCTTTCACGCACTTGCCCGAAAAGGCTTCCAGCATACGCCCGGCTACCAGCTCGTAAACCGCCCGCTCGTCTTTGGAGAGTTCGCCGGGCAGGTTCTCGGTAACGATTAAGGCGTGGTGGTCGGTCACTTTGCCGTCATTCACGCTACGGCGGTTCAGGGGTGTGCCGTCCAGCCCGGCGGCATACCCGGCAAAGCGGGGGTATTGCCCCAGCAGGGCGACACGCTCCGGCATTTCATCGAAAACGTCCTCCGATATATAGCGGCTTCCGGTTCTCGGGTAGGACATCACTTTCTTTTCATACAGGCTTTGCGCTATGGAAAGCGTCTTGTCAGCCGAGAAGTTCAGCTTCGTGTTCGCTTCCTTTTGCAGCGTGGTAAGGTCGTACAAAAGCGGCGGTTCTTGGCAGGCTTCTTTCCTCTCAACGGATTTAACCACAAGTTGCCCGGCATCCTTTACCCGTTGCAGGGCGGCTATGGCTTCGGGCTGCTGTTCCCACTTGGCGGTCGATTGGGCGGTAAAATTTATTCCCCCGCTGGCGGTCGCCGCTTTGAGTTGCCAAAACTTGGCGGGTACGAAATTCTTGTTCTCCAAATAGCGGCTGCATATCATCACGAGCGTGGGTGTCTGTACCCTGCCCAGCGAGAACACCCCCTGCCCGGCGGCAACGCTCAACGCTTGGGTGGCGTTTATCCCTATCAGCCAGTCCGCTTCGCTGCGGGACTTGGCAGAGAAATAGAGGTTATCGTAACGCTCTCCCGGCTGCAAGTTATCCAGCCCCTCACGGATTGCCTTGTCGGTAAGGCTACTTATCCACAGGCGCACAAATGGTTTCCGACAATTCAGGTAATGGAAGATATAGCGGAAGATTAACTCACCCTCACGTCCGGCATCGGTGGCGACAATAATCCGGTCGCACTGGTCGAACACTTCCTTTATCACTTTCAACTGTTTCAGCACGCCGGGGTCTGCCTTGTAGCCTTTCTCCGCTTTCACCTGACGGGGGATTAGCTGGAAATCGGGCGGCAGTATGGGCAGGCTCTCCCGGCGGAAGTTCGCCACGCCGTAGGCTTCCGGCATGGCAAGCTGGATTAAGTGGCCGAACGCCCATGTCACCATATACCCGTTGCCGGAAAGATAACCGTCATTACGCCCGGTCGCACCGATGATGCGGGCGATGTCCTTTGCCACGCTGGGCTTCTCTGCTATCAATGCAATCATAATTCTTTACTTTTTAAGGTGGGTACTACATTTTCATTCCTCTGGACTTCTTGGGCTTGTCCGCTTTCAGGCTCTTGTCCTGCGCCTTGTCCTGCTTCTCTTTCTGCTTGGCGGTGGGCTTGTCCTGACCCTGTTTCAGCGGCTCTTTGCCCTGCTTGGTGGCTTCGTTGGTCTTGCCCCCCGAATTGACCGCTACCTGCGTCCGGCTCTCGGCGGCGGGGGTAACGTCTTTCGGCTGCACCTTGTCGGGGGATTTGCCCTGTACGCCGGGCTGCACATGACCGTTGAACTCAACGCCCTTTCCGTCCTTTATCCCGGCTACCTGCTGTTCTGCGGGCTGCTGTCCCTGCTGCAAGAACTGGACGGCGGCACGGGGCAGGAACTCCAAGCCACGCTCCACCGCACTGACCTGCAAATAGGCACTGCGCTTCGTGCCGTCCCTGAATTGCAGGTTTTCCATTTTCACCGCTTGCCCGGCTTCAAAGGCGGCTTTCTGTTCCGGGCTGACTTGCACGTTACAGATTGTATCGGGGCATTTCCATTTGTCAGCCCGCATGTATTCCAGTTCGTGCGTGTACCTGTCCCGGCTGACAAACACGGGGATTTGCTCGCCGCTTTTCGGGTCTTTGATTTCAGCGATGCCGCCCAAGTTGCCAGTGCCTTGCAAGTTGCCCTGTTCCTGCTTGGTGAACCCGTGTTCATGGAACGGGCGTTGCAACAGCTTTTCGTCCTGCTGCACGCCGTGCAGCTTGGGTATTACCGTGCCGTCCTTTGCCTGATAGAAAGAGAGCTTGACATCGGTAGGTTTGAGGTAGAAGCCGCCCACCGTCCCCGAAACGGTGTAGGTATTTCGGGACTTGTAGCCACGCATCACCCGGTCGAAGTCCTTCGTGTTTTTCAGGGTGTCGGCGGTGATGCCGACTTTTTTCAGGTTCTCCCAGTCGATTTTTGCCGGGTCGAAGCGGTAACCCTGCTTGAACTCGTGGAAGTCGGGCTTCGGAACTCGAAGCATTTCAGCCCGCTTGTCGCCCTCCGGTGTAGGGTTGCGGTGGTTTTCCTCGATTGCCTTTGCGTCCTGCTCCGCTTTGGAAGCCTTGACGCTGAACAGTTCCAGCCCGGAAGTGTCCTGATACTTGCGGTAGAAGTTGGAAATGAAGTTGCTGAACACATCGCTGTTCTTGTCCACCTGCATGAACTCGCCACCGTGTGTCGGCGGTACGGTCTGCAAATTGCCCTCCTTGTTGATACCCTTAACGGCACTCACCTTTCCCTGCTGTTTATCCAAGACCAGCAGCACGTCTTTTTCCTGCCCCTCTGCGGGCGGGGTCATTCTGTTTGCCATAAATAATTGGAATTTTAGTGGTTACGGGAATAGTCCCGCCCAAAGGTAGCGACTAAATATGCTATATTTGGACGGGCGGCAAGGGCTGTCCGAATTTGTCCTGCGGTGTCCCGATTTGTCCGGGTGGGATGAAATTCCGCAACCATTGGTTGCGGAATTGAAAAGGGCATAAAAAAAGAGAGTGAATGATTTCACTCTCTTTCGATGAACCCTTTGTGAACCCTTTGGTCGTTTTTTGAAATAGCTAAAACTCAAGTAATTTGCATATTTTGCAAAAGAAAATCATTCGAGTATGAACCATATGTGAACCCTTTAATGGATTAGCGGGGAACACTGTTTAAGCGTCATCGCGCTTCGTTAGTAATCTGTTATTGCACTCGTTTCAAATCCCCGATAGATTGGAGTGACATTTCTATGTAGGGAATAGTTTTTAGAATATGGATGTTATCTATTGCTTCTTTACCACCCAATGCCGATACAAGACATGGAGATTATAGAATAAAAATAATTCATCTTTCTTATTATCAGTCATTTGAATATTTTCTGTTTTTCTCTATTTTTGCCATTTTCTGTTATTCAGTACACTTTGAAATATCATTTTCTTTTGTACCTTTGCATCCGCAGAAAACAAAAGAAAATCAACTATTTAGTGTAATTACCCGGTTACGGCACCTAAATCGAGATAAAACCTCTAAACAATGGCAATGTTAGAAAATAAAACGAAAGAAAACCCCAAGCTGGAGCAAAATAAGCTCTCGGACGGTAGAATAAGCCTTTACTTAGAGTATTATTTCCTCCTCAAATTATTAAAAGTAATACTGTCAAAAAGAAATACCTTTTATTCTTACTCTTTTCGCCAGTACTTATATCTTGCAGTCAACAGAAAAAAGTTTAGTACGGTTTGGATATATAGACAAAAAACAGACTAAACTCCAAACATGGAAATTCAGATATTTTTTATACATTTCTCTTATATACAAATGATAGCCGAATTCAATTCATATATGAGTAACATAGACATAGACTTCTTCAAGGAGTTGTGTCTGAAACATGGAGAGTTACGACATTATAAAAAGAATGAGTTTATTCTCCATGAAGGTGATACCTGTTCTTTCTTCGGGTTTATCTTATCAGGCGTAGTCAAATACAGTTGCACCAACCGGACAGAAAACAAGCCGTATAATGTCGGTTTTTCCTTTCCAAATGAATTTATAGCCGATTATCCCACTTGCTTATATGGCATGAAATCAGAATTGAATATACAGGCGATAATCCCGTGCGAGATTTACATCTGTTCTTCTACATTCTTACAGCAAAAATTCAAGGAAAATAATGAAAACCAACGGATAGCCCGTATTGCAGCCGAACAGATGTTTTTCCAATCATATTCACGTTATTTGGATTTATTCAGATTCACACCGGAAGAGCGTTACCTCCAACTTTTAAAAAAATGCCCTGCAATCCTTCAAATGGTATCACTAAAAGAAATAGCATCCTACCTTAAAATTACACCCATACACATGAGCCGAATCAGACGCAAGCAAAGTTTTGACAACAAAAAATAAACATAGGTTTAGAAATTTACATTCATAACAATATTCCAAGAGTATCTTAATCTGCCAAAGAATTCTTCTTTTTATCTTTGTCTTATGGGGACTTCTATAAATTAAATCCCTGATTATAAGTTGCATAAGCGGATAAAATGCTTATATTTGCAGAAACAGAC
>NZ_JBDFVF010000062.1:0-12395 GCF_040913205.1 Bacteroides sp. MSSM.1001136sp1_RTP21357st2_D2_RTP21359_211015
GCATAGTAGCCTCCCAAAATCCCATTCCATAGATCAGTAATAATCCCAATGCGGTGAAAATTGCCGTACCGCGTCCTGCTTTCATCCATGCGAGTGCAGCAAGTACCAAAATGGTTATATAAAAAGGTATTCCGAAAAGTATGTGTTGGAATCCTATAATAAAACTACCGATGCCCGCATTCACGGCATCAAAGAAAGTGGAAAAATGTACCATCATCCAATTGATGGCCATCTCTATATATTGTCCTATATTTATCATAAATCTATTGCGTTTTGAATTATTTCGTTTATTTCTTCTTTATCTTTCCCGGTCACTTCGATGATTAAGGATGAAAGCGGGATTGTTCCTAAAAACTCGCGCGTCTCATCAATCACCCATACCGGTGAATTGCTCTTTGTCATTAGAGGAAGTATATCCTCCAACACCGTATCCTCCAACACAGAATGTACTTCTGTACGCACAATCGTTTCAATGGATTTTTCCTGTTTGCTACGTAACTTAAGCAAGTCGTTCAGACGTACTTCTCCGACCAGTTTATCATCGGTGTCTATGACAGGTAATACGGTGATATTCTTCGCACGCATCTTACGAATCAATACTTCGGGACCTTCTTTCTTCAGACGGGCCACCAACGGTTTGTCAATCATTAAAGAAGAGGCGGTAATAATTTTGCTCCTATCCACGTTTTCAACAAAACGGGCTACATAATCGTTAGCCGGTTCAGTCAGGATTTCCTCCGAAGTACCTACCTGCACCACTTCTCCGTCTTTCATGATGGCAATACGGTCACCTAGCTTAATTGCTTCACTCAAGTCGTGGGTAATAAAAACAATCGTCTTTTTCATCTTTGATTGCAAGGCCAGTAGTTCATCCTGCATCTGTACGCGAATCAGAGGATCGAGAGCAGAGAAAGCCTCATCCATTAAAAGCACTTCAGGATTATTAGCCAGAGCGCGAGCCAGTCCGACACGCTGTTGCATTCCACCGGAAAGCTCGCCTACCATCTGATTTTCATATCCTTTCAATCCGACAAGCTTCATGCTTTCCATTGCTTTCTTCTCACGTTCCTCTTTCTTCACTCCCTGAAGTTCGAGGCCGAACGCGATATTGCTCAATACGGAACGGTGAGGTAACAGACCGAAATTCTGGAAAACCATCGCCAGCTCTTTCCGACGAACCTGCAATAATTCTTTTTCGGAAATTTTAGATATATCTACTCCGTTTACAAGCACTTGCCCGGTAGTAGGACGTATCAGACGATTGATACAACGCAGTAATGTCGATTTTCCACTTCCCGAGAGTCCCATTATCACGAAAAACTCTCCTTCATTAATTGAAAGATTGGCATCTTTCACTCCTACCGTACAACCGGTATCTTTCAGAATTTCCTCTTTACTCTTATCTTTTTTCAACATCTTGAGGGCTTTCTGCTTCTCGTTACCAAAGATAAGGTACAAATCCTTTATTTCTATTTTACTCATATAATATATTGGTTTAGATTATAATATTTGTTTTGTTTTCAACTGCCGCATTCCTTATTCTCACTTACGATAAACAAGTTGAATGTTCGCATGGTTCAGTCATGTCACATGATAACATGACGGTCCGACGTTTTTTAAATGGTTAAAAAAAACAGACAGAGTAGTTTAAAAGGAATAGAATTTGATAAGATTATCCTCTTAATGAACAGTAGAAAACAGTATTTTCATAAATAAATAACAGTCTGTTCTTGCATATTGTTGGCACAAAGGTAAGGAAAATAGATTAAATATGCAAATTTCATTCAGGTACGGAGTAATTCCAAAGATGCTTTTTCAAGTCTACGCATCCATTTTGTTTGAAAGAGATCCCTTCTTCCAACAAGAGTTGTTTCTGCTCTGTCCAACCCGGAACAAGCCGTCCCGACGCATTGACAACCCGATGACAAGGCGCAGATAAATCATCCGGAATCTGTTTCAAAGCACGCCCCACCATACGGGAACATTGAGACATTCCCAATAATGCGGCAATTCCCCCATAGGTAGAAACTTTACCTACCGGAATTTCTCGGACAACCTGATACACCTCTTGACAAAAGGATGCGGAAAGGCTCGCCTTATCTACTTTATAATCTTTCATCACTCAAACATTACTTTATTTCAGTTCCAAAACTAGATAAAAAGAAAAGAATTTGCAAATAATAAAAGCATTTCAAATAAAATATGCAACTTTATTTGCTTTATTTACAAATAATCCCGACCTTTGTACCCATTAAAAGCAACCCTATTATTAACAAAACAAGCACTGCTGTTATGAAAAAGAAAACTATCCTGTTCGCTTCTTGTTTATTGGGAGCACTGGCTTTCAGCTCCTGTGAGAAGAACCTTTATGATGAAAGTAAACAACCCGAGAAAGAAAAGAAAATGACTGACTTGGAAGTACCTGCCGATTTCGACTGGAAAGGTTCTCAAAATGCCAAAGTGAAAATTGCCAGTCAATCAACTGCTACTATTTCTGTATTTCTAGAAGAAAATTGCAATGAAGAGGCTTTGATGCTTCGAATGGATGTCGATGCCAACACATCAAAATTGGAACTCCCAATTGAAATTCCTGCATATATAAAAAATGTGTATGTAAAATATGGTAATGGCTCTGAAATACAAACTGTTCCTGTTGAAAGTAATGGTACTATTTCTATAGTAGTACCTGCTAACGCTACGGCATTATCCAGAGTTACCACAAGAGCTAATAAAGAAGTTGAAACGAACAACATCTTCAATTATCCGGGATATGGCAACGGAACTATTATGTTCGAAGATATGTATCCAGCTTTAGGCGATTATGATTTTAATGATTTTGTTGCATGGTATAATTTCCAAATTGACGGTTTTTATTGGAGTCACAATCAATGTTATGCAGAATACTTAATGATAGGATTCCAAATCAGAGCTATAGGAGGTATATATGACTACAATCCTTATATCCGCTTGGCAGAAGTACAATATAATGAACTTGATTTAGAAGAAACTCAAATGTATCTTGAGCGTAACAATCCTGAAGAGGCTGAAAATATCAAAATCCTAAAAGGCCCAAAAGGGGAATTGATTATTTCACTAAAGAAACCGGCCATTCCTAACGGATACAAGTATTATAATACGGAGGTAAATGAAAAAACAAAGCCTAAAAAAATGATGGCCATTTACTTGGTGTTCAACTCACCTGTTAACGTTAAAAGCCTACAAGACAGTAAAATGGACTTTTATATTGCAAAAACTAATAAAGGACAAGAAATCCACTTAAAAGGTTATAGCCCGGTTTATTATAACAGCAACGAAAGTTATGTAAATGAAGACAACTTTATATGGGGATTAAAAGTACCTGCATCTTTACATCATGCCAGAGAAGAAGTAAACTTCTTGGAAGCATATCCAGACTTTGAACAATGGGTAACATCGGGAGGTCAAGAGAACCAAAGATGGTGGAATAAGCCAAAAACGAATAAGTTGATTATGAATTAATAAATATACAGTAAATCATATACTGAATTAAATAAGAGGTAAGGTATGTCAATAGATTTCCTTACCTCTTATTTTTATCATATGAATTCCATAGAAGTATAAACAGATAAATGCTCACCACCAAATTTTGCAGATTCTATCCTATCCTTTCCTCTTCAACAAATCTGTCGGACTCTCTCCAAACTGTTCTCTATAACATTTAGTAAAATAAGAAGGAGAACTAAAACCAACTTCATAACCTATCTCTGCCACTGTCATATCCGACGAAGCAAGCAGGGAAGCAGCTTTCTTCAAACGAGCTATACGAAGCAGTTCATTCGGGGAATAATTAGTTAGGGATTTGATTTTGCGATAGAGTTGCACACGGCTTAATCCCATATCTTTACCCAAGTCTTCCACATTCAAATTTGAATCTCCCATCTTTGCCTCAATCAAAGCTTTGAATTTTTCCACAAAGTCTTTATCCATATCACAGACATCCTCTTTCGCCAACGTTTGTCCGTCACCAAAAAACTGTTTCAGGCGGCGGTGTGAATCTATCAGATTACGAACGCGTGCCAATAGTAATTGCGAACTGAAAGGCTTGGAGATATAAGAATCTGCACCACCATCATACCCTTGAATTCGTTGTTCATCCAAAGAACAAGCTGTCAATAGGATAACAGGAATATGACAGGTTTGTAATTCGCTTTTCAAGCGACGACAACATTCAATTCCATCCATTCCGGGCATCATTACATCGGAGATAATCAAGTCCGGGACATATTTCATAGCTTTACGAATACCTTCCGAGCCGTCTGCAGCTTCTATAACAGTATAATCAGTATGAAGCAATCCATGCACATATAAGCGAATATCAGCGTTATCATCAATAATCAGAACGCAAGGTTTGGAAGAGTCGTAACTTTTTTCCAATTCCTCTTCTTCGTAAGTTAAAGCATCATTCAAGCTCGAAGAACCGGAATAACCGGAAGTTGCAGGAGTTGCCGGAACCCCAGCAACGGCAGAGGTTGTAGCATCGGTGGAGGTTACAGAAGTAGCAGACACAGAGAATGCCGGAGAGTTTTCAGAAACAACAGTCTCGCAAGTCTGCACAGGCAAATCAACGGTAAAGATAGTTCCTTGCTTTTCATCACTTTCCACCGTGATGGTACCTTTATGCAATTCCACAAAAGCCTTTACCAATGCCAGTCCAATACCCGAACCGGCATGGTGCATATCTATCTTATAGAAACGGTCGAAAATATTCCGGATATGCTCCGCAGAAATCATTGAACCGGTATTGGCAACGGTAAAGCGAATCCAGCAATGATCGTCTTTAGTCAGGGAAGACAAGCGTACAGTTACTTTTCCGTTTTCCGGAGTAAATTTGAAAGCGTTGGAAAGGAGGTTGAAATAGATGCGTTCCAACTTTTCTACATCTGCCAATGTGCGGTAATCCGTATCCGGCATATAATCGAATGAGAAATGAATATGCTTCTTCCGGGCTACTGCCATGAAAGATTCGTTCCATCCTTCAAAAGAAGAAAGAATGTCTAACGAAATAGGAGTATATTCCATTTTTCCATTCTCGTATTTACGAAAATCCAGAATCTGATTGACAAGACGCAAAAGGATATTCACGTTTCGCTGAACTAACAATAACATTCGGCGCTGATCTTCACTCAAAGACGAATCAGCCAGTAAATGCTCTACCGGGTCGGCAACTAATGTCAGTGGAGTACGAAAATCGTGAGATATATTTGTGAAGAAAACCAGCTTGGCATGAGTCGCTTCTTCCAGTTGATGAGAAAGCTGGATAAGCTGATCCCGCTGTTCTTCGAGTTTGTCACGCTGTTCTTCAAGAATATCCCGTTGCTCTTCGAGTTTATCGCGCTGTTGCTCTACTTGTTTCTTCTGTTCGGACAACTCTTTATTCAGGCGATTCTTGGAACGGAGGGATTTATAGACTACCAACAACAATCCCGCTACTAATAAAAGAATAACCAAGCCGCCATACATCACGACCTGCTGCGTAGCTACACGCGACAGATACCCACCGATACGTCCGTTCAATGTTTCAATCTTCTGATCCAGTTCCGAGATATGGGTAGTCTGAAGTTGCATAACGTGCGCGTTCGTGCGGTCTACAACGGCAGTATTCATGACCGTTTCGCGAGGATAAGACTTCTTCTCAAGAATATTCATGGCCAGTTGCATCACTTTGTCCCCATTAGTCGGATAAATAAAAGTTGCATCCAGCACATTGTCAAGCACCAATTCAAGCCCGTTTCCTTTGCCGGGCAGGGCATCAATGCCAACAAAAATCATTTCCTTTTCACGTCCGGCTTTCTTCGCAGCTTGATAGGCTCCCGGAGCGATACGGTCGTTATGTGCATATACCGCATCAATCTTCGGATGACGGCGAAGCATACTATCCATTTCCACTTCTGCCGGTTCACGTTCCCAGGCAGCATCCGCTTTATCAATCAGTTTGATATCCGGATAATTGCTGATAGCAGCCATAAATCCCTGATGGCGTTCCATGGCAGGGGTGGAACCACCCAGTCCGGTAAGCTCCACTACATTCCCTTTCCCTTTCAGACTTGATGCGATATAATTTCCTACCGCACGACCTATTTCATAATTATCGGCACCGATATAGGCAGTATATTTATCAGAAAGTATCTTCCGGTCTACAAGAATGACAGGTATTCCTTTCTGATAGGCCTCCTCCACAATTGGAGTCATGGGAGCCGCTTCATTGGCGGAAATTATCAGTAAATCAACTCCTTTATCTATAAAATAATGAACATCTTCCGCCTGCTTACGGTTATCATCCGCCGCCGAGCGGATTTCAACCGACACTCCATCATAAAACATCGCTTCGCGAAGAATCTCATCATTCATCTTGTGCCTCCAAGAGTCATCGCTACATTGGGCCACCCCAATACGGAAACGAGGCGCATCCTGCCGACAGGCCGCCAAGCCCAAAAGACAAAACAAGACTGTTATCCACTTCGTATATTTCATCGCTTCAATCATTCCCTTTCTTTCGTATATCTTTTGTATTTCTTTCTGTAATCCAAATTTCTCTCCCCGCATTATTTGCATTCACCACCGGGAAATACATCAGTTCCACTTTCACAGGGTTCAGCGTATATTTTCCAGTAAAGCGTGGAAGCAAAGGAACCGTAAACTGATAAGTACCTACCGGTAATTTTTCGCTAAAGATAACAGTTTTCTCTTTAAAATACTCACGATATACTTCAGAACGGGAGAAATTAACAGGTTTTGAGGCATAACTACAACCTGCCGGAACAGGAACTTCGAGCATCACATATTGCGCACCCTCCTGTTTCACCTGCAAGGTAACTGTCAATGTAACAGGTACACCCACCACCAAAGAGTCTTTTTCCAAAGTCACCTCCACCTTGAAAGCATCACTCTGACGAGCATTCATCACACGCTTCATTGAATAGACACTATACAATAAAGGCTCTTTTCCCGTTTTTGAAATAAGCAGACTGTCGCCTGCTGTCAGCCGGGCATGATAAGGAAATTCCGTAATTCGTTGATGATCCTTACCGCTCACAGACACCGACGTTCCTGACATCCCTCCAGAACCTGCCAGCAAATCGGTCAGAACAGTTGCCACAGCCGAAGAAGCCTGATACGTATTCCATCCGCGCTCCTTAGTCCGCAAAATATACAATTGCATATTTTCTTTCAACTTACACAGGGAAGGGTCATTTTTAATAATCCGGTAGGCTATCAATGTATTTATCATCTGATTTCCCTCCCAATAATAAGTACGCCGTCCGTCGTCACAGTAAACACCTTCCAGCATATCCTTTTTCAGATAAGGACGTACGCTATCACCCACATTCACCGAATCCACCTGTTGCTTGATTTCCCAGAGAAGCAGCTTCTCTTTCAAGTATGAAAGAGGACGATAATACTTGTTTCTATTTGCCAACGAGTCTTCTTTCTGTTCCAATTGCCGGACGAAAGGTTCCAATAATCTGACTGCCGAAGAATAATCCGCCTCTACTTTCCACTCATGCAGAGCATGAAGTATTTCTATATCTTCCAGTTTCATTCCTCGATAAGGACGCGTATGAGCATACTCCACTTTCAAACCATTCAGATTCAACTCCACAGGATAACCTGCATCTTGCGCCATCTTCAAAGCCCGCAGAATATGCGCAGACATCCAGAAAGAAGTATTTTCAGAGTTCCCCCACCACGACCATAACTGATGTTTGTTCTGATGATTCGTCAGTCGATGGATGATAGGTCGAATTGCTTTATCTACTTTCACCTTTTCACCCTTACTCTGCATATACTGTTGGTAAGCCAACAAACCGATTAACTTGGATGCCAGCTGCTCATTGCACAAATATTTGTATCCTGTCAAGTAATTCACTGATTCTTTATAGATGTCCAACTGATTGTCAGTGATACTCACCATCACTTCTTCATCCTCGCCGGATTGCACTTTAACCGTCTTTGCATCGGACAGAATACCCAATGTGCCCTCCGCCAATTCAGTTCCCTGTGCCAGTATCGGAATCGTATATTCCTCTCCATCCTGATAGCCATCGTCGCGAGTGAAAAGATAGCTGATGGTCACGCTATCGGCATGAACTGCCTGCATCGGCACTGTTTCATGAAATCCCTCCATGAAACTCACTTCCTGCCGTTTCAACGTATCCGTTCCGACGCAGAACTGTGTCTTTCCGGCTATGTGCTGCCCATCCAGATAATTGCGGATAGTCCCGACCACCGTACTCTGATCCCCCTCCACCAAGAAGCGGGGAGTTTTCAACTCCGCCATCAACGGTTTGTAAGAGCGGATGGAACGTCGGAAAGTACCCGTCTGCAAACGACGGTTCATGCCATAAACGACAGTTTCCCATTTCGTCACATTATCGGGGAAAGTTGTTTCAAACTGTACCGTTCCGGTTTTATCCGTAAACAAACGAGGCTGCCAGAAAGCCACATCCGAAAAATTCCTACGTAAGCCATTCAATTGCATCAGTTCATTATACAACTGTTCGTTATCCGCTTCTTCTTTTGCTTTCTGATCTTGCTCTTCCAGTTTCTCCAAAGGTGCGGTTGCAGCAGCAGAAGAAGAAGAACCTACCATTAATCCGGCAACAGACCCCGTCAACGAAGTTCTTGAACGCATGCCGTATCCTACAACGACCACTTCCTCCAGCGCCTGACTATCTTCTTCCAAAGTAACCAACAGATTGGCTCCGGGAGTTGCTCTCATCTCCTGCTGTTTAAAGCCGACATAACTAAACAAAAGCTGATCCCCTCCCCTGTCACAATCCATTTCGAAATATCCGTCCATGTCGGTGATCGTTCCCTCCGTCGTTCCTTTCACCACCACGCTGCACCCGATTAAAGGCTCTCCGGTAGCATCCGTCACATAACCGGAGACTTTACCGCCGTAATTGCGTACATACTGCCTGATCCTCATTTCCCTGTGACCAGGAAAGTTTGTACCGATCCTGCCAATTCCTCTTCCCAGCAAGAGCCACCCTGCTGACAACGAATCGCGTTCGTGTAGAGGCAGAGATTCCATATCTACATCCAGATAGGTATATGATTGTATCGTCAGAGCATCATGTTTCAGATACTTTCCATTGTTATAAAGCAAAATCGCATCATACGTTCCGGCAGGAAACTTGGAATATATTCTATTCATTTGCACCAAAGTATCCGGATAAACCAGTTCTCCGGTAGTGCAGTCTTTAAAGAGCAAGTTAGCCACTCCGGTAGAATCTTTTTCTTCCGGAAGCCGGAAATTCAACGTCTTATCCGGCAGGGAGAAATAAATCCGGGTGGGATGCCAACTCTTTCCCTTGCGAAGTTCGGCCACCAGACTACGGAATCTTTCCGGTGATAAATGGTAATCATTCAAAGTCGGAATCTTTGCCACAGACGAAAAATTCAGATAAGCCGGGCACAGTTCCTCATCCTTATATTTATAAACCACATTGCCCTCGAATTCATAAGAGAAACCTCCCTCATGCCGATACAACACACCATTCATATATTTCCAAGGTCCCGGCTCCACAGGACCTGCCAATATCTTTTTCTTGTAGCGCGACAGCTCCATGAGTGAAACCGGAAACAGCTTTCCATTATGTTCGAGCGAAGTATATACCGCCCCATCCATCACCGGAAGACGGCAAAGATACCGTTCATAACGCTTCTTCTCTTCCGAAGTAAACTTATACTCATCATATTTCCCTTTCCTCTGCCGCAACCAGACTACTTCCACTCCTTGCGGCAACTGATTCATATCGAAACTTAAAATCGTTTTCTTGCCCCGGTCGAAAGCCAGAGAATCAATGATGAAAGCCCTGTCGTGCATTCGCAACATTATCTTCTGCTTTCCCGACGGATGCAATACAGGAAAAGAATACTGCTTAGGCTGTTCCGTCCACGAAAAATAGCAGGGAACATCGTTCTGCTCAATCACATAGATATTCACCGCCCGCCCGTTCAGCATCACATAAGGAGCAAACTGGGTGGTTCCATCCGGTGTATCAACCGTCTGACGGAACAGATTTCCCGAAGGATAAGCAAACTGATAATAAGGCAACTTATCCAAATGAAGCAACTGGTTCCAATGCTGATAATCCAATGTGCCGGTATGTAGATACTCTTTTTGCTTCATTGAGTAGGAAGCTCGTTGCTCGCGCGGACGGGGTGCACTCCCGTAATAGGGTAAATCGGGTACGTGATAATCCAGCTGCGTGTTGACCGCAAAAGCTGTCAGATCGACGTTGGATACCGGACGCCCTTGTATATTGGTCACGTTCAATTTTGTTTTCACTTTCTGACCGGGATACACTCGTTCCGGCAAATCAGATTCAATCACCAGCCGTTCGGAAGGTGAAGTGTACGAGCGTTTCAACATACATTCCTTATCCCCCATGAAATAAAATACTTCTACGTAATAGACGGAAGAGGGATCGATCTCTCCGGATTTGTGTTCCATCTCTTTTCCCGAACCTTTCTGCAACAGGCGGTTGCCTTGATACACATACCAGGAAAGTTCCAGCTGCAAAGGATTGGAAAGGGAGACACAGAACGAATCTTTTTCTATGCCGCCATTCAGTTCCAGTTTGGAGTCAAGTGCGGCGGAAGCAATCGTCGTTTCATATCCTGTTTCCGGTATTTTGAAACGATAGTCCGTCACCGCCTGATTGAACGGTTCGCGATAGGGCAAACGCACTTTCTTCACTTCTTTCTTTTCACCATAGGTCAGTTCGGCCGCCACAGGACGCTCCACTCCCAGGTCGAAGAATGAAAAGCAAATAGTATCCGCCTGCGTAGTGCACTGCATATCATAGCACGAATAGTAGAAAGTCGCTTTGCTCTGCTGCTCCAAACGGTTATTGTCTGCCGTAAGCAAAACTACATTCACCGTATAGAAGCAATCGGAAGCTCCGAATATCCGAGCAGGAATATCTACCGAAGCTTTCCCGGAAGCATCCAGTTCCGCCTGCACGGACATCAGTGTATCGGGCAAAGAAAGTATCTGCGCATACGACTTCAGTACCTGCTGTCTGCCGACAGTCACTTCTACATTCACCTCCCGCAAAGGAAGTCCGTTGGCATCCGTTGCACTGATATCCATGCGGTTACTCTGCGATGCATATTGCACATTCGAAGCCAGCTTCACCAACAACTTGTTTCCGTTCAGTTCGTAGTCTTCATATTTGAAATTGGTGGAGGCTACGATGCGTCCCCGCTTATCACGAAGCTGTACAGTATATCTCTGATCGAGCTTCAGGTTCAATGAATCCGCCAACAGGAATTCTCCGGCGAAGCCTCCCGGATGGTAAGGGACGACGGACATTATCTTCTTATAGTCACGCCAGGAAGAACCGACACGCATCCACAATGAAAGTTCCTGTTTCAGAGGACGTTTATGTTCGGAGAGAGCATAAGACTTGAAACGGACAGTTTCGCCCGGTCTGTATTTATTCTTGTCAGTAATCAGGTAACTATAAAACTCCGGTGCATCTTGCCGCCCATAATCATTTTTATACCAGGGTGGTACAAGGTGTTTCCTCAAATCGAATACCGCACGAAACTTATCCACTTCAACCGTCAGGATATGCTGTTCTTTCTGCGACCAGTTATCGTCAGTATACGTCTGACTGTCTTCATCGTAATAAACAGCCTTGCTGCCTACCCGCACTTTGGCATCTTTCCTGATAGTTTCCCCGGCATCAACCACCTGCAAGGTGAGTACACCATACTCCTTGAAAAGGAAAACATGAAAAGGAATCACCGGAGCATAACGGTAATGAACTTCGTTCCGCTCTACATCAGCCAGCAGAAAATGCCCTTTGACCGGAGGATTGCTCCAAGTATCCGTGAAACGGGCAAAAGGAGTCTGCTGTATTTTATCCCATTGTTTCTGTCGGAGTTTGCCTTTGAGAAGTTTCAAAGCCTCTTTGTTAGTCAGTTCGAAAACGATCGTTTCGGGAGAGGTATCATCCCAGATCATCGGTTGTCCGAATGCTCCATTGGCAAAAAGCAGGACTCCCAATAACAACAGGCTCTTTAGCTGGCATAGCATTGTGTTCATAGTATTCGATAGATTGATTGAGAACAAAAATAGAAAATAAAACTGTGAGTATGCTATAAATCACTCGATTATTCGCAATCTTATCCCTTGAAAAAAAGTAAAAATGGTCCCCCATATTTACGCGGGAACCATTAACAAACGTATAAAGGGTAATACAAACACTTAATTGATGTTATAAAACATCTCTTTTTATTTGGATTATTTGCAAAGTTGACAGAAGTCCGTATCTTTGCAATGTGTTTTTCATAGTATTAGATTTAAGGTTAACAAAGGTTGGAGCAAGGCGTTGCTCCTT
>NZ_JBDFVF010000063.1:0-12321 GCF_040913205.1 Bacteroides sp. MSSM.1001136sp1_RTP21357st2_D2_RTP21359_211015
GAAAAGGCTAATGACTAAAAAGGGATCATTAGCCTTTTTATTTTAATACACTATATAGAATCGCGGAGACGCTTACGACTGTGAAGGATGTGAAAGAGGTATTTTCACTCAACGAATCACGTAAAAAGACTGATAAATTGAGACTTATCTCAATGTGAAGAGAATGAACAAAGGGCACAAAAAAAGAGCGAATCATTCCGCCCCACCTTTAAAGAATCCCCATAAATGGGATTCTTCTTTTTCTTCATCTTTCATTTACTCTTTACCTGAAAACGTCTTTTTCCTAATACCTAATCAAAACAATCTTTTTCCTAAAAACTAATCTTAAAATCTAATACCTTAGTTTTATAAACTAATACCTTTTAATTATTACCTTTTTCTAATACCTAAAATATAAGTAGTTTCACAACTACACTGCAAAGGTATAGCTGTTTGCGAAAACAGCAAAAGCCATCATACAAAAAATTACATTCAGACTTATTTTTTTGACTTATGTCAAGACGTAGGGTAGATTTTGAGTGTAAACCTCACGTTTATTTTCACAACAATCCGCATTTTCAACAAATCTTTCCTTTTACTCTCTAGTTGCACTCATAATTGAGCAAGCACACAACTAACAAAAAGAAAGCAAAACAAGGGATTGAAAAGACAAACTATTGCCATTCCATCCCAAAATATACAATCACAAAAGCCAATAAGCGGTCTATTTTCGAACAATCTGCATATTTCTAACCCGAAATTACGACGTTTTTTTCAGTTAAGCCGGATTCCTCCTCGGATTTTCAGAAGCAAAAACAGCTTGAAGATACAAGTCTCACAACTTTTCTGTAACTTTGCAGCGTTTGATAATAAATAAGATAGGAATGGATTTTAAGTACGACGTAATTGTAATTGGTGCCGGACATGCTGGTTGTGAAGCAGCGGCAGCCGCTGCTAATTTAGGTTCCAAAACTTGTCTCATCACTATGGACATGAACAAGATTGGACAGATGAGTTGCAATCCGGCTGTAGGAGGAATCGCCAAAGGACAAATTGTACGTGAAATAGATGCATTGGGTGGACAGATGGGATTAGTGACAGATGAGACTGCCATTCAATTCCGAATTCTAAACCGCTCGAAAGGTCCAGCCATGTGGAGCCCCCGCGCCCAATGCGACCGGGCTAAGTTCATTTGGTCCTGGCGAGAGAAACTGGAAAATACACCCAACCTTCATATCTGGCAAGATACCGTATGTGAACTGCTCGTAGAAAACGGTGAGGTCACAGGATTGGTCACCGCATGGGGCGTCACCTTCAAAGCGAAATGCATTGTGCTCACCGCAGGAACTTTCCTCAACGGACTGATGCATGTAGGACGTCATAAATTACCGGGAGGAAGAATGGCCGAACCGGCTTCCTATCAGTTGACCGAATCCATCGCCCGCCACGGTATCACCTACGGAAGAATGAAAACCGGTACTCCGGTACGAATTGACGCACGTAGTGTTCATTTTGACCAGATGGAAACACAAGACGGCGAATCGGACTTCCACAAGTTCTCATTCATGAATACTAGCACGCACCACTTAAAGCAACTTCAATGCTGGACATGCTACACTAATGAAGAAGTACACCGGATTCTGCGTGAAGGTTTGCCGGATTCTCCCCTGTTCAACGGACAGATTCAAAGTATCGGGCCACGCTATTGTCCGAGCATCGAAACCAAGATTGTCACTTTCCCGGATAAAGATCAGCACCAGTTATTTCTCGAACCGGAAGGAGAAACGACACAAGAGTTATATCTTAACGGATTCTCTTCTTCGCTTCCGATGGAAATACAAATTGCAGCATTAAAACAAATCCCGGCTTTCAAAGATCTGGTTATCTACCGCCCGGGATACGCTATCGAATATGACTATTTCGATCCGACTCAATTAAAACATACGTTGGAATCGAAGATTATCAAAAATTTGTTCTTTGCCGGACAAGTAAACGGAACCACCGGATACGAGGAAGCAGGAGGACAAGGATTGATAGCCGGTATCAATGCACACATTAACTGCCACGGCGGAGAAGCATTTACTTTGGCTCGCGATGAAGCATATATTGGCGTATTAATCGACGATTTGGTTACCAAAGGTGTGGATGAACCTTACCGTATGTTTACCTCGCGTGCGGAATACCGCATTCTGCTTCGCATGGATGATGCCGATATGCGCTTAACAGAGAAAGCATTTAAGCTTGGGTTGGCAAAAGAAGATCGATATCAGTTAGTAAGAGGCAAGAAAGAAGCCGTGGAACAAATCATTTCTTTCGCGCGCAACTATTCGATGAAACCGGCACTAATCAACAATGCTCTCGAAAAGATAGGGACAACGCCCCTACGTCAAGGTTGTAAGTTGATAGAGATTCTGAACCGCCCGCAAGTGACAATAGAAAATATAGCAGAATATGTTCCGGCGTTTCAACGCGAACTGGAAAAAGCGACGAGTTCGGATCAAGACCGGAAAGAAGAGATTCTCGAAGCTGCCGAAATCCTAATCAAGTATCAAGGATATATTGATAGAGAGAGAATGATAGCTGAAAAACTTGCACGATTGGAGAGTATTAAGATTAAAGGAAAATTTGACTATTCCACCATTCAATCCCTTTCCACCGAAGCTCGGCAAAAGCTGGCAAAGATAAATCCGGAAACAATCGCGCAAGCGAGCAGAATTCCGGGAGTCTCTCCTAGCGACATCAACGTGCTGCTGGTGCTTTCGGGACGATAAGCGGCAACGTTTCACGTGAAACAAAGCATTTAAAGAAACGATATAATTCAATGATTATGAGCAAAGAAACACTAATCAAAAGCATTCGGGAAGTACCCGATTTTCCGATTCCCGGAATCCTGTTCTACGACGTCACTACTCTATTCAAAGATCCATGGTGCTTGCAGGAATTATCCAATATCATGTTCGATATGTATAAGGATAAAGGAATCACCAAAGTGGTGGGTATAGAATCAAGAGGCTTTATTATGGGACCGATTCTGGCAACCCGTCTGAACGCCGGTTTTATTCCAATCCGCAAGCCGGGCAAACTCCCAGCAGAAACGATTGAAGAAAGCTACGATAAGGAGTATGGCAAAGACACGGTGCAAATTCACAAAGATGCACTGGACGAAAACGACGTAATTCTACTACATGATGATTTGCTGGCAACAGGAGGCACCATGAAAGCAGCTTGCGAATTGGTGAAAAGACTAAAGCCTAAAAAGGTATATGTAAACTTCATCATCGAATTGAAAGAACTGAATGGAAAATCTTTGTTCGGAGATGACGTAGAAGTAGAATCGGTATTGTCTTTATAAAGGATTTGCCTCTATTTGCAGAGAATGTGTCAAAAGTAAGCAGCTAGCGATCTTTCGTACCTAACAATTATGAATACAGAACCAGAAAGCAGAGCCAATGAATATTTGAAAGGGATTGTAGCCAACCTTCCCGAGAAACCGGGTATTTACCAATACTTGAACACGGAGGGCACAATTATATACGTTGGAAAGGCTAAAAATCTAAAGAAAAGAGTCTACTCCTACTTCAGCAAAGAGCATGAACCGGGAAAGACACGAGTGCTGGTCAGCAAAATCGCCGATATTCGTTATATTGTAGTCAACACGGAAGAAGATGCGTTATTGCTGGAGAATAATCTGATAAAGAAATATAAGCCGCGCTACAACGTTCTATTAAAGGATGACAAGACATACCCTTCTATTTGCGTACAAAACGAGTATTTTCCCAGAGTTTTCAGAACAAGGAAGATTATCAGGAACGGTTCTTCGTATTATGGACCGTATAGTCACATACCATCCATGTATGCGGTACTGGATCTGATAAAGCATTTATATCCTTTGCGAACTTGCAGTTTAAACCTAACTCCGGAGAATATACGGGCTGGTAAGTTTAACGTATGCCTGGAATATCATATAAAGAACTGCGCAGGACCATGCATCGGGCTACAATCACAGGAGGATTATCTCAAAAACATTGATGAAATCAAAGAGATCCTAAAAGGAAATACACAAGAAATCAGCCGTATGTTACTGGAAAGGATGCAGACATTAGCTGGTGAGATGAAGTTTGAAGAAGCACAGAAGGTGAAAGAGAAATATCTTCTGATAGAAAATTACCGTTCCAAATCGGAGGTAGTAAGTGCTGTATTGCACAACATAGATGTATTTTCTATTGAAGAGGACGAGTCCAATTCCGCTTTCATCAACTATCTGCATATTACAAACGGTGCCATTAACCAGGCGTTTACATTCGAATATAAAAAGAAGCTGAATGAATCAAAAGAAGAGCTTTTGACACTGGGTATTATCGAAATGCGGGAACGCTATAAGAGTCAATCCAGAGAGATTATAGTGCCTTTTGAACTTGATTTGGAGCTAAACAACATCGTATTTACCGTTCCACAGCGGGGAGATAAAAAGAAATTGCTGGATCTTTCGATTCTAAACGTGAAGCAATACAAAGCCGACCGTCTAAAACAGGCGGAAAAGCTGAATCCGGAGCAAAGAAGTATGCGATTAATGAAAGAGATACAGCAAGAGTTGCATCTGGACAGACCGCCTTTGCAAATTGAATGCTTTGACAACTCAAACATACAGGGTTCTGATGCCGTGGCCGCTTGCGTTGTCTTTAAAAAGGCTAAACCCTCAAAGAAGGATTATCGGAAATACAATATAAAGACGGTTGTAGGACCTGACGACTATGCATCCATGAAAGAGGTCGTCAGAAGACGTTATCAGCGCGCTATTGAAGAAAACACCCCTCTGCCCGACCTGATTATCACCGATGGTGGAAAAGGCCAAATGGAGGTCGTTAGAGAGGTGATTGAAGATGAGCTGAACTTAACAATCCCGATTGCCGGACTGGCAAAGGACAATCGCCATCGCACATCGGAACTGCTTTTCGGATTTCCTCCGCAGACTATCGGTATCAAACAGCAAAGCCCGTTATTCCGTTTGCTGACACAGATTCAGGATGAGGTGCACCGCTTTGCCATCAGTTTCCATCGTGATAAACGCAGCAAACGGCAGGTAGCATCGGCATTAGACAATATCAAAGGGATTGGAGAAAAGACAAAAACAGCGCTTCTGAAAGAATTTAAGAGCGTAAAACGGATCAAAGAAGCCTCTTTTGAGGAGATTTCCGCTGTGATTGGAGAAGCGAAAGCCAAGACTGTAAAAGAAGGTTTAGATAACGAACAACAATAAGGAAATACGTCAGCCAAGGCGGCACTGTTCGAAAGTTCGAGCAGTGCCGCTCTAAATTTCAAACCATAACAATCAATAAGTTGATTATCACTACCAAGATAGCGAATTGACAACAAATAATAACGAATAGTCCTATTGACTACGGAGCGAATTCACAATATTTTCCCACCAACACACCGTTTTCTCTTCTGAATTTTGTAAATTTGCCTTTCCTAATCATGAAATAGAATAAATAACAATGAGAATAGTCATACAACGGGTAAGCCATGCGTCAGTAACCATTGAAGGACACTGTAAGTCGTCCATTGGGAAAGGGATGCTGATATTAGTCGGTATTGAAGAAGCAGACGGGCAGGAAGATATCGACTGGCTCTGCAAGAAGATTGTAAATCTACGTATCTTCGATGATGAGAATGGTGTAATGAACAAATCTATCTTAGAAGATGGAGGTGAGATTCTGGTTATCAGCCAGTTCACGCTACACGCTTCTACCAAGAAAGGAAATCGCCCCTCCTATATCAAAGCTGCCAAGCCGGATGTCTCTATCCCACTCTACGAACAATTCTGCAAAGATTTAAGCGGTGCATTGGGAAAAGAAATAGGCACAGGCATCTTTGGGGCAGACATGAAAGTTGAACTTTTAAACGACGGTCCCGTTACTATATGCATGGATACAAAAAACAAAGAATAATAACCAACCATCAACAATTATGACTCTGGAAGAAGCACAGAAACAAGTGGACCAATGGGTGAAAACATACGGCGTCCGCTACTTCAGCGAGTTGACCAATATGGCAGTTCTGACGGAAGAAGTAGGAGAACTGGCGCGTGTCATGGCCCGCAAATATGGAGATCAATCCTTTAAAGAGGGAGAGAAAGATAATATAGATGAAGAGATAGCAGACGTTTTATGGGTGCTTCTCTGCATTGCCAACCAGACAGGTGTAGACATAACCACTGCTTTCCAGAAAAGCATGGATAAGAAAACGAAACGAGATAATAAAAGACATATCAACAACCCAAAACTGAAAGATCATGGAAGAGAATAACTCACAGCCCAACAAGTACAATGCCGCATTGGCAAAGTATAATACCAATCTGAGCGATGCAGATATTCAAGCTCGCGTAGCTGAATTGATTGAGAAAAAAGTGCCGGAAAACAACACGGAAGATGTTAAGAAGTTCCTGTTCAACTGTATTGATCTGACTACTTTGAATAGTACAGACAGTGACAAAAGTGTGATGCACTTTACCGAAAAAGTCAATCAGTTTGACGACGAATATCCTGATCTGAAAAATGTTGCAGCAATCTGTGTATACCCCAATTTTGCAGCCATCGTTAAGAATACGCTGGAGGTAGACAGAGTCAATATAGCCTGTGTATCAGGAGGTTTCCCCTCTTCACAGACATTTATAGAAGTAAAAGTGGCAGAAACAGCATTAGCAATCGCAGAAGGTGCAGATGAAATAGATATTGTCATTTCCATCGGCAAATTCCTAAGCGGAGACTACGAAGGAATGTGTGAAGAAATACAGGAATTAAAGGAAGTTTGCAAGGAACGCCACCTCAAAGTGATCCTCGAAACTGGTGCACTAAAGAGTGCTTCCAACATCAAGAAAGCCTCTATCCTATCCATGTACTCGGGCGCAGACTTCATCAAAACTTCCACCGGCAAGCAACAGCCTGCCGCTACTCCGGAAGCCGCTTATGTGATGTGTGAAGCCATCAAAGAATACTACCAGAAGACCGGAATCAAGATTGGATTCAAACCGGCGGGTGGCATCAATACCGTTAATGATGCGATTATTTACTACACAATTGTAAAAGAGCTATTGGGTGAAGAATGGCTGGATAATCAACTGTTCCGCCTGGGAACCAGCCGCTTAGCCAACCTCCTTCTTTCTGACATCAAAGGGGAAGAAATCAAGTTCTTCTAAGCTAAAGGCTACATTAGCAATCAAATACGCCTTACCGCGCGATTCCCGTACTCCGGGAACCGACGCGGTATTTTTTATTTAAGAAAATCTAAAGATAGTTACAGGAGAATTCAGAAAAATACTTATCTTTGTAAAAGGTTTAGCGATGAAAATATAGCTAATTAGTTATATTAGAGAACGTTTCATTTATTACCAATTCCTGGAATTCGGCAAAATTCAAAGTTATGAATGGTAATAAGCAAACGGGTCTCACGCACCTTCATGTATATACTTTTGTTATATATCGAATGGAGCGTGGGACTGTTGCTTGTATACTCATAACGGCTTGCCGAAGCCTCAGGAAAATACATGGCAACAGTTCTCACGCTTTTCATGAACCTTTGGAGGTATTAGGATGGACGCATATACAAGAACCTTAAGATTCAATCACAACCCTCTGAACCTCATCCTCGGAGCAGAGAAAAAGAAGGGACTACGCATCGGTTATATGGAAGCCGGACTGCAAGGCTTCTATCTCAACTCCATGGAGACCGGAATCCATCCGCAAAAGCTATCCAAACTGCTAACAGAGGAGTTTCACTGCACCGATAATGAGTCCGCCACCGGACTATTCCAGTTCCTTATCAACGAAGGCGACAGAGTCTCCTACCAGATTATGCTCCCCTATTTACTCTCTACAGAGAACATCAACGAGTTCGAAAACATCATTCAAAAGCGTTTTTTCGGAGTGGAACGCTTTATCCGTCAAGGAAAGAATCTATACAAATTTGTGAAATATACAGAGGAAAGAAGGGATCCTATTATATGGATAAATGACTTGGAAAAAGGCATTATCGGATGGGATATGGGACTGCTTGTGAGCCTGGCGCGCGCCTCCCAAGCATGTGGTCACATCACCAAAGAGAAAGCCTGGGACTACATAGAGCAAGCCGCCAAATTATGTTCTTTAGATCTTCATACAGCGGAAGAAATAGACAAGAGTTTCCTTTTAGGAAAAGCGATGAAATCGGAAAAGATAGAAGATTGGGACCGGTTATTATTGTGCTATTCACTTCTGGCAAAATACCGGAAGTAACTATTTTTCGCGGTCTACTACATAATCCAGATAAGCCCGGAGAGCTGCACAGATATCGGAATCCGGCAAAGAAGCCAATAGATTGAAGGCTTTTTGCTTATAGACATTCATAGTCTGAACCGCATATTCAATACCTCCGTTTTCTTTAATAAACGAAATCAAATGAGCTATTTCATCGAGAGTAGCCGTACCCTCCTTTACTTTGATTGCAATTTCTTGCGCTTCCTCGTTTTTCGTCGTATTCAGCACATACAAAGCGGGTAATGTCAGTTTACCTTCAAGCATATCATTACCCGTAGGTTTACCAATTTCCTTATTATCAAAGTAATCGAAAATATCATCTTTTATCTGGAAACAGATACCAATATATTCGCCCAGCAAACGGGCAAGTTCAGCTTCCCCCTCACCCACACCTACCGAGAAAGCGGCAGCCTTTGTGCAGGCAGCAAAAAGAGCAGCAGTTTTCTTGCGGATTACATCAAAATAGACTTCCTCGGAAAAACTGTGATTACTTACATTTGAAAGCTGAAGCAACTCACCGTCAGCAAGATCCTGTCCAAGAGTGGACACAAGCTGAATAATACGATGACTGTTTGTCAGTTCGGCGTGTACAAGGCTGGTTGCCAATAAATAGTCACCCGTCAGCACCGCTACTTTATTATTAAAGATAGCATTTACCGAGAGCTGTCCACGACGTTCGGAACTTTCATCCACTACGTCATCATGTACCAGGCTGGCCGTATGAAGGAGTTCCAGTGAAACAGCCGCATGAAGAGTGGAAGGACATATAGCTCCATAAAGACGTGCCACGAGTAAAACAAGAATAGGCCGCATCATCTTACCATTCCTCTGCCGTATGTGAGATACGACGCTATCGAGCAATGCATTTGAACTGGAGAGAGAACTATCAAAAAGTTCTTTGAAGTCGCCCAGTTCCGCTTCAATCGGAGTTCTGATAAGTGAGATACTGTCCATTTATTACACAATTTGAGCACAAAAGTAATAATAAAACGCTTAATACCGTATTTTTTTGTACTTTTACCATGAAAAATTAATTAAATCTATGGATTCAGGTAATAAATTATTTCTTTTAGACGCTTATGCATTGATATATCGGGCGTATTACGCCTTTATTAAGAACCCAAGAATCAATTCCAAAGGATTCAACACTTCAGCCATACTGGGTTTTGTGAACACCCTCGAAGAAGTATTGAAAAAAGAGAATCCCACTCATATAGGAGTAGCCTTCGACCCCGCAGGTCCCACCTTCCGCCACGAGGCTTTTGAACAATATAAAGCGCAACGCGAAGAAACTCCGGAAGCAATTCGTCTTTCCGTACCTATTATAAAGGATATTATACGCGCCTACCGCATCCCCATTCTGGAAGTGGCAGGCTACGAAGCCGATGATGTGATAGGTACGCTCGCTACCGAAGCCGGTCGCCAGGGTATCACTACCTATATGATGACTCCCGACAAAGATTACGGGCAGCTGGTAAGTGACAAAGTATTTATGTATCGCCCCAAACACACAGGAGGTTTCGAAGTGATGGGAGTGGAGGAAGTGAAAGCCAAGTTTGACATTCAGTCTCCGACACAGGTGATCGATATGCTCGGACTGATGGGCGACTCTTCAGATAACATTCCCGGATGTCCGGGAGTAGGAGAAAAGACTGCTCAAAAACTGGTCTCCGAATTCGGAAGCATCGAGAACCTATTGGAACATACCGACCAACTGAAAGGAGCATTGAAAACAAAAGTGGAAACCAATCGGGAAATGATTACGTTCTCGAAATTTCTCGCCACCATTAAAATCGATGTCCCTATCCAACTTGAGATGGATGCTCTTGTCCGCGAAGAAGCAGACGAGAATTCACTCCGCAGCATTTTCGAGGAATTGGAATTTAGAACACTCATCGACCGGGTGCTCAAAAAAGATATTTCCGGAAACGGAATAACCTCTGCCACCGGAAGCAAAGTTGCTACTGGAAAAAGTGCCCCCTCTCCTCTTCCACTTTTTCCCGAAGAAGGAGGCGGAATGCAAGGCGATTTATTTGCGAATTTCACGCCCGATGAACCGGGTGAAGCAAAAAAATCGAACCTAGAGACGTTAGAATCGCTCACTTATAGCTATCAACTTATTGATACAGAGGAGAAAAGGCAGGAAATTATTCAAAAGTTACTTACATCGAAAATTCTCTCGTTAGATACGGAAACCACCGGAACCGAACCAATGGATGCCGAATTAGTCGGAATGAGCTTTTCGATTGCAGAGAATGAAGCTTTTTATGTTCCCGTACCATCGGACCAAGACGAAGCGTTAAAAATCGTAAATGAGTTCCGTCCGGTCTTCGAAAATGAGAATTCGTTAAAAGTCGGACAAAATATCAAGTACGACATGATTGTTCTTCAAAATTATGGCGCAACAGTAAAAGGTCCACTTTTCGATACGATGATCGCTCATTATGTTCTTCAACCGGAACTTCGTCATGGCATGGATTATCTTGCGGAAATTTACCTGCACTATCAGACTATCCACATTGACGAACTGATAGGTCCCAAAGGAAAGAATCAGAAGAACATGCGCGATCTCGACCCGAAAGATGTATATCTATATGCCTGCGAAGATGCAGACGTAACTCTGAAACTGAAAAATGTATTGGAGAAAGAACTGAAAGAAAATGACGCAGAACGTTTGTTCTATGATATAGAAATGCCGCTAGTTCCCGTATTGGTTAATATAGAACGGAACGGGGTATTGCTGGATACGGAAGCATTGAAGCAGTCGTCCGCCCATTTCACCGCCCAGATGGAGCAAATCGAAAAAGAGATTTACGAATTGGCCGGTGAGACTTTCAATATCGCTTCGCCCAAACAAGTCGGTGAGGTACTGTTTGACAAACTGAAAATCGTAGAGAAGGCAAAAAAGACTAAGACCGGCCAGTACGTCACCTCAGAAGAAGTGCTCGAAAGCCTCCGGCACAAACATCCGGTAGTAGAAAAGATTCTGGAACATCGCGGACTGAAAAAGCTATTGGGCACGTATATCGACGCACTCCCTCAGCTTATCAATCCACGTACAGGAAGGGTGCACACCTCTTTCAACCAGACTGTAACCGCTACGGGACGCCTTAGTTCAAGCAATCCGAACTTACAAAATATCCCTATCCGCGACGAGAATGGAAAAGAAATCCGCAAGGCTTTCATCCCCGATGAAGGCTGCCTCTTCTTCTCTGCCGACTATTCGCAAATTGAATTGCGCATCATGGCACACCTTAGCGAGGATAAGAATATGATTGATGCTTTCCTTAGCAATCACGATATTCATGCGGCCACTGCTGCCAAAGTTTATAAGATCGACCTGAAAGACGTAGGTTCCGACATGCGCCGTAAAGCCAAGACTGCCAATTTCGGTATCATCTATGGCATATCCGTATTTGGTCTTGCCGAACGAATGAATGTAGATCGTAAAGAAGCCAAAGAGTTAATCGACGGTTACTTTGAAACTTATCCGGGAGTGAAAGCATATATGGATAAAAGCATTCAGGTGGCCCAGGAAAAAGGCTATGTGGAAACAATCTTCCATCGGAAGCGCTTCTTACCGGACATCAATTCGCGGAATGCCGTTGTACGCGGATATGCGGAACGAAATGCCATCAACGCCCCTATCCAGGGAAGTGCGGCAGATATTATAAAAGTAGCAATGGCACGTATCTATCAACGGTTCCAGACCGAAGGAATACAAGCCAAAATGATCCTGCAAGTACATGACGAATTAAATTTCAGCGTTCCTGTCAATGAAAAAGAGCGTGTAGAAGAAATCGTCATCGAAGAAATGGAGAAAGCATACCGCATGCACGTCCCCTTGAAAGCAGATTGCGGATGGGGCAAAAACTGGCTTGAGGCACATTAAACCATCAAGTGAATAAAGGCCACCTCAATAAGGAATTGCTATCTTTTAGACACTAATTACACAAGGAGACTCCACCTTATCAGCAGGGAAAACGCATTATAAATCATGTAAAATAAGTTCCCATAAGAATTCATTATCCCACCCTGCTATTAATCTTTT
>NZ_JBDFVF010000064.1:0-11406 GCF_040913205.1 Bacteroides sp. MSSM.1001136sp1_RTP21357st2_D2_RTP21359_211015
ACAACTTTTAATAGGATTAAGAAAGAAGAAGACAGTTGAAATAAAAAAGAGATTACCACCAAATTTGACGAAGAACCCAATAAAATTCAAATATGCTTATTAGTTGGAATAACAATCTGGTAATACGCTGATATTTAGTTGATTATATGGCTTGTTTTTTGGTTTAAAACCAAAGCCCCGTTCCTTTAAAAGGAACGACCCGTTTCTCGGTGTGCAACGATGTGTTTCTCACCGAGGAACAAGACATGTACTTTAATTAAGTCGTGAAACTAGCTTAAATGTTCGTTTTTTTTGCAGAATGTACGACTTTGTAATTTCGGATTATAACTCCACGATATTAAAATTCTGATGACTGATTTTGGGCAATAGTATTTTAAGAATGTCCTCCAACCTGATTTTTAGACTGCATGTGTTTACGCATGGATGACATCCTATATATGTTGATTCAAGAATTTCTTTATCAATCAGGAGCTGTACTTTGTTCTCTTTATCGTAGATAAGACCTAGAATACTGACAGCCCCCGGAAAAGTACACAAGAGATTTTCCATTGCCTTTTCGGAAGCGAAAGAGAGATGGGAACTACCTATCTGTCCGGCAAGTTCTTTTGTTTTCAATTTTTTATTTGCGGGCAATAAGAGCATGAAGTATTCTTGCTGTTTATTAGTCAGAAACAGACTTTTGCATGAAGTACAACCTAGCGGCTATTTCTGCTCCTTCCTCCATAGTCATTATGGCTGGGTGGTGTAGACTTTGATACGCTATTCCCAGTTTGTCAAGAGTGGCATAGATTTTATTCTCATGTGTTTCTGTATATTCTGAATCAGGACTCATATAATCGCTTTTTTTGATTGTTGCAAAGATAAAAGATACAATAGACATAACCTAGATTTTTATATGTGATTTTGTCTGTATCTTTAATTGCTTATTTTTGGGGGTATCCTATCTTATGAATTTATGCCTTCACTATAATAAGTAGATATCGCTACTATGTTTAAAATGAGTATCTCTGCTCTTGCTATTGTTCTAAATGAGAGCTCAATATGTACTAAAAGTATGTTTTTCAACATAAATGTGCATTTTCTTATTATAATGCCCTTGTATTCTAAAAAAAATCTCTTAATATTGCATTTGTATTATTTGTCAGACAAATAATACAAATAATAAAATCTAGTAATATGAAGATAGAAATTAATCAAACAACATTGATCGATCAGGTAGAAGACAGCTTACTTACCTACTTTAAAAAGAATGATTTGAGATGTGGAGATTCTATTCCCAATGAGAATAATCTGGCCGCAGAATTAGGAGTTGCAAGAAGTGTTGTCAGAGAAGCTTTGAGCCGTTTGAAAATGATGGGACTGATTCATGCGCGCCCTCGTAAGGGAATGGTTTTGACTGAACCTTCCATTTTAGGTGGAATGAAAAGAGTGATAGATCCTCGTGTTTTGAGTGAAGAAACAATTTTGGATTTATTGGATTTCAGAATCGCACTTGAAATAGGAATATCAAGTGATATTTTCCGTAAGATAACTCCTAAAGATATTGAGGAATTGAGCGAGATTGTGAAAATGGGAATTGTTTTCGAGAATAACGAGTATGCGTTAATCAGCGAATCGGCTTTTCATACAAAACTATACAAAATTACGGGAAATAAAATAATATCTGAATTTCAGGAAATCATTCATCCTATTCTTGTCTATGTGAAAGAAAAGTTCAAAGACTACTTAAAACCTATAAATATAGAGATGAGTAAAAGCGGCAGAATAGCTACTCATGCTGATTTATTGGATTTTATAAGAAAAGGAGATGAGAAAGGCTATCGTGATGCCATTGAAAGACATTTTGAGGTTTATAAGATTTTTAAAGTGAACCGGAGTCTGGAATTGATGGCAGAGAAAAACGAAGAAGAAAGGATAGATAGTATATGAGAAAACTGTATTTTTTTATTTTATATTTATCTTTAATTTTATCATATATGAATACGGCTTGTTCGAGAAAAGGAGAAAATAAGATAGTAATGCAATGGGAAAACTCATTGTTACTTCCGGGATGTACCGGTATGCTGAAAAACGTTGGATTGGCTGGTGCATACTCAGGAATAGTAGAGGATAAATTACTAGTGCTGGGAGGAGCCAACTTTCCTGATAAATATCCTTGGGAGGGAGGAGTTAAAACTTGGTGGTCTACTTTATATAGTTATGATCTGCACATGGATAAGTGGACTGTTTATGATGATTTCCTTAACAGCTCATTAGCTTATGGAGTTTCGATATGCTTGCCGGAAGGGTTATTATGTATTGGAGGATGCGATCGTATGCAATGTAGCGATAAAGTTTTTCTCATAAAAAAAGAGGGCGTTTCATTTGTAGTAGATTCTGTTAGTTATCCGGCTTTACCGGTTCCGTTGGCAAATGCAACGGGGGCTATTGGGGATAACTGTATTTATATTGCTGGGGGGCAGGAAACTATGACAAATGAACAGTCGACCAATCATTTTTATATGCTTGATTTATTGCATAAAGAAAAAGGATGGCAGAAGATGCCCGGTTGGGAGGGACCATCGCTCGCCTATGCGGTAAGTGTGGTTCAGGGAGGACGATTTTATCTTTTTAGTGGAAGGAGTTATGCTCCGAATGAAGTGATGGTAGAATATACGGAGGGGTACGTATATGAACCAGGTAGCAGGAAATGGAGCAAAATAGCTGGTAATTTTCCTGTAATGGCGGGGACTGCTATTCCATATGAAAAAGACAAGATAATACTACTGGGAGGAGTTGAAGAAATACTACCTACATCTCCCGAGCATCCGGGATTTAGCCGTAAGTTACGAGTCATCAGTACAGAAACAAATTCTTTGGTGGATTCTTTAGACTGCCCTTATCCTATTCCTGTTACGACAAATGCGGTTTATATGGGGAATGACGTTTACGTGGTAAGCGGTGAAATACAACCTGGTATACGAACTCCCTTAATTTTGAAAGGAACTTTCTGAAAATAAAGTAAAATAACAATCTAATTAAATGCACTATGAACAATTATGAAAAACTGGAAGGTATGGTTGCGGCCACCTTCACCCCATTGGATGAGAATGGGGACGTAAATTTATCTGTTATTGATAAATATGCTGATTGGATAGCATCGACTCCTATCAAAGGGGTATTTGTGTGCGGCACAACCGGTGAATTTTCTTCATTGACGATCGATGAGCGTAAATTAATTCTTGAAAAATGGCTCGTTTCTGCCCGTAAGCGATTCAAGGTCATAGCTCATGTAGGCTCAAACTGTCAACGAAGTGCAATGGAACTGGCACGTCATGCTGCACAAGTAGGGGCCGATGCTATTGCTTCAATTGCTCCCTCTTTTTTTAAACCGGGAACAGTAGATGAATTAGTTGATTTTTTTGCACCTATTTGCCACTCTGCTGCTGGCTTACCTTTCTATTATTATAATATGCCATCGATTACAGGGGTTAATTTGCCGGTGGATAAGTTTTTGGTAGAAGGGAAAAAGAAAATACCTAATCTGGTGGGTACTAAGTTTACTCATAATAACCTGATGGAGATGGGAGTTTGCATAGAGTTGGAGCAACATCGGTTTGAAGTATTGCATGGTTATGATGAAATTCTTATTTCCGGCTTGGCTATGGGAGCTGTAGCAGGAGTTGGAAGTACGTATAATTATATACCTAATGTCTATCAGGCTATTTTTGATTCAATGAAAATGAACGATTTGGAAACGGCTCGCCACAATCAGATAAAATCCATACGTACCGTGGAGGTTATTATTAAATATGGTGGCGGAGTGCGCGGTGGCAAAGCGATTATGAAGCTGATAGGTATTGATTGCGGTTCTTGCCGGTTGCCGATAAAACCTTTTTCTGTTGATGAATATGAAAAACTAAGAGGTGATTTGGACGCTATAAAATTCTTTGAATTCTGAAAATAATAAAGAGGAGATGACAGTAAAAGTGTATTGCTGGGGTAAGCTACTTTACTTTCTGTCTATCCCCTCCAATCTAGTTAAATGCGTTCAAAATTACCTAAAATAAAGATACTATGAAAGTAAGTAAGAAAATATTTATCATATTTTCGATGATTTTGTTATCGGTGTCACCAGTCACATCTTTAGGTAAAGACATAAAATGGGTACTGGAGAGACCTGTTATTCCTGTGTTGGTAAAGAAACCGGCAAATCCTGTAATGAAGATAACTTTAATCAGGACAGATAATCAACCTTATGTTATCCGGCAAATAGATCTGGATTTATTGGGGAGCACGAATGTGGCAGATATTGTTTCTGTTGCCATATATGGTGCGAAGAAAAATGGACTGATAGATACGTCTCGTTTACTTTGTAATGCACTTCCCGCTACACAAAAAATGTCATTTACTAATGAAGTGCAGGTTAATCAGGATTCTTTGTCTTTTTGGGTAGCCGTAACGTTGAAAGATACGGTTTCACTGGATCATCGTGTTCAGGTTAATTGTAACCGAGTGAAAACCACGAAAGGCAATCTGAAAATTTTGGATAAAACAAGTAAACCTTTACGAGTAGGAGTAGCTGTACGACAGAAAGGACAGGATGGATGTATCTCATCACGTATTCCAGGATTAGCTACTAGTAATAAAGGCACTTTATTGGCCATTTTTGATGCCCGCTATGATTATCCTCGTGATTTGCAGGGAAATATAGATATTGCTCTTCATCGTAGTACAGATAAGGGAGTAACTTGGCAACCCATTCAAACTGTTTTGGATATGGGGAAATGGGGAGGTTTACCACAGAAATACAATGGAGTGAGTGATGCCTGTATTTTAGTAGATAAAAATACTGGTGATATTTATGTAGCAGGATTATGGATGCACGGTCTGCTGGATAAAGACGGAAAGTGGATAGAAGGTCTGAATGAAAACAGTACGAACTGGACACATCAATGGAAAGGTAGAGGTTCTCAACCAGGAACAGGGCTAAAAGAAACTTCCCAGTTTATGATAGCAAAAAGTACGGATGATGGTCTTAGCTGGGGCTTTCCGGATAATATAACCTCAAAGACGAAACGCCCTGAATGGTGGTTATTTGCACCTGCACCCGGACAGGGAATTACGTTGACAGACGGAACGTTGGTATTTCCTACACAAGGACGTGACGAAAACGGGCTTCCTTTCTCGAATATTACGTATAGTAAAGATCATGGAAAGACGTGGGTGACCAGTAATCCTGCATATCAGGATGTTACGGAATGTAGTGTCGTACAATTGGGTGATGGCGCCTTGATGTTGAACATGCGTGATAACCGGAACAGAGGAAATAAAGACGTGAACGGTCGTAGAATCTGCACAACTATTGATCTGGGAGAAAGTTGGAAAGAACATCCAACTTCACGGAGAGCACTCGTAGAACCTACTTGTATGGCAAGTCTGCATCGACATGAGTATATGGAAGAAGGAAAGAAGAAAAGCATGCTTCTGTTTGTAAATCCGAATAATTATGGGACAAGAGATAATCTGACTTTAAAAGTTAGTTTTGATGATGGAATGACTTGGCCGGAAGAACATTGGATTCTTTTCGACCAATATCGTAGTGCCGGATATTCCTGCATTACATCCATAGATGAAAATTCAATAGGTATATTATATGAGAGTAGTCAGTCGGATTTAGCTTTTATAAAAATCAATTTAATAGAGATTTTAAAGTAAACGGACATGAATAATAAAACTTCAAATATATATCCTTGGGTAGTGGTTGGGCTGCTGTGGGGTGTTGCCTTGTTGAATTATATGGACAGGCAAATGCTTTCCACTATGCGAATTCCAATGATGGAGGATGTGCGGGAATTGGAATCAGCAGCCAATTTCGGTCGCCTGATGGCTGTATTCTTGTGGGTATACGGACTGATGAGTCCTTTATCGGGGATTGTCGGTGATCGTATGAGCCGCAAATGGTTGATTGTAGGTAGTCTGTGTGTGTGGTCAGGAGTTACTTACTTGATGGGATATGCCACCACTTTCAATCAACTCTACTGGTTGCGTGGAATTATGGGAATTAGTGAAGCGTTGTATTTGCCTGCTGCTTTGTCATTGATTGCCGATTTTCACAAAGACAAGACTCGTTCGTTGGCTGTGGGAATACATATGACAGGGTTGTATGTGGGACAGGCTATCGGTGGATTTGGGGCTACTTTTGCAGCAATCTATTCCTGGCATACAACATTCCATTGGTTTGGTATTATAGGTGTGGGTTATGGTGTTATTCTGGCATTTCTTCTGCGTGATAAAGAGAGAGGAAGTGTATCAGAAAATCAGAAGATGAAAAAGATTCCTGTATTGAAGAGTTTGGGAATGTTATTTCCCAATGTCTTTTTCTGGATTATCTTATTTTATTTCTGTGTACCGGGCACCCCGGGATGGGCGGCAAAGAACTGGTTACCGACTCTTTTCTCTGACAGCTTATCTATTGATATTTCGGTAGCAGGTCCTATGTCTACTATTTCTATAGCTTTGTCCTCATTATTCGGTGTGTTGGCAGGTGGATATATATCCGACCGTTGGGTATTAAAAAATGTACGTGGAAGAGTATATACTGGTGCTATGGGTTTGGGGCTTATCATACCTTCCTTGTTGTTTATCGGATATGGTCATTCTATTTTCGCACTGGTGATGGGGGCTATGCTGTTTGGGATAGGTTTTGGTATGTTTGACGCAAATAATATGCCTATTCTCTGTCAGTTTGTGTCTGCACGTTACAGGGCAACTGCCTATGGTATTATGAATATGTGTGGTGTATTTGCCGGAGCTACTATTACGAGCCTTCTGGGTGAGTCGATGGATGCCGGACATTTGGGACGCGATTTTGCGTTGCTTGCTATACTAGTATTTGTTATGCTGGTCATTTTGGTCACTTGTCTGCGACCTAAAACGATTGATATGAAAGATTAATCCTTATATAATTTATTCATTCTAATTTTATTTTTTATGAAAAACTCAATAAAGCATACTAAAGATTTATTAATATTATCGATGGTATTTATCTTATCATCTGTATTTTCAAATATTCAAGCAAATAATATTAATTCTGAAGATATAAAGGTCTCTGGTGTAGTACAAGACCAGACAGGAGTTGAATTACCAGGAGTTTCAATATCCGTAAAAGGTATGGATAAAGGTACTATCACCAATGCTTCCGGTGAATTTTCTATAATGGTTCCTCCTAATGCAACTCTGATTGTCTCTTTTGTCGGAATGGAAACAAAAGAGGTTGATATTAAGGGACGGAGAAATATTGTGATTGTTTTGGAAGAGAGTTCTGTGTTACTTGATGAAGTCGTTGCCATTGGTTATGGTAAACAGTCAAGAGCATTAATAACAAATTCTATTTCTAAGATAAATAAAGAGGAATTTCAAAAAGCACCAGGACAGAATCCGTTATTACAATTACAAGGCAAAGTTCCAGGTTTATCCTTACAAATATCTAATGGACAACCGGGGGCAGACCCTCAAATATTTATTCGTGGAGGTAGTTCTACTTCACCTGAAAGTGATACTCCCTTAATAATTATTGATGGTATAATATCACAAGGATTTAGAAATATATCAGATATGAATCCTGCAGATATAGAATCGATAGAAGTTCTGAAAGATGCTGCTTCTACTGCTATTTATGGTTCCAGAGCTGCTAATGGTATAATCTTGGTTAAAACCAAAGCTGGTCAGAAAGGGAAACCTACTGTCAGTTTAAGGTATACGTATGGAGTGGAACAACAACCGCAGAGAATTCCACTATTGAATGCACGGGATTATATAACATTATCCCGTTCTAATATTGCGAAATTTAATCAGGCTGATTTGACATATAATGGAAAGGAAGATCAGGCAAAATTCTTAAGTGGTTCTTTTGGTATGTCAACAGGAAATCCGAGAAACTCTAAAAATACACTTGAATTTTTGGATGTTTATTTGCAAAAGTATGGTCAAGGTTATGTGAGTAATCTGCTGGAACATGAGGGCTGGCAAACCATGGCGGACCCTGTTACGGGAAAACAGCTCATCTTCCAGGATAATGACTTTCAGAAAGCAACTTTCACAACAGGACAAAAGCATGAGGTTGATCTTAGTATTAGTGGAGGAACAGAGGCGATTAACTATTATGTAGGTTTAAGATATTTGAATCAGGATGGTATACTTAGAGGTACAAATTATAAAAATTATAGTGTCTTATTTAATGGAAATTATAAATTAAGTGAGGCATGGAGTTTGTCTACTAAAGCTAGTCTGCAGGTTAGAGATGCTGTGGGAGGTGGAAATACAGTCAATACTATATCTCGAAGTATATTAACACCACCGACCTACAGATTGTACTATGAAGATGGAACTCCAGCCCCCGGAGAAGGTATTTCTTCTTTCAGAAGTAGATTGCATGAGATTTATTATAAAACAAATTATGATGATACTAGTGTGTATAGGACAACTTTTCAGTTGGGTGCAATCTGGAATATTTTACCTGGGCTAGTTTTAAAACCAACAGCCTATTATTTTGGAACTGAAGGTATTGAGAATTATTTTCAGGCAGATAATGAGACGACTGGAAATACAATCCGTCCTGCTTCAGCTAAGCATAACTATGACAGACATTTGCAGGGAGATTTGGTTCTTTCGTATGATAAGAAAATCAAGGAGCATAATATAGGAGCTGTAGCAGGTGCCAGTTATACTCATGATTATAGTTACAGACTTTCGGCAAGCGGTAGTGGATCTTCTATAGATTTAATTCCAACATTAAATGCAACGGCAGATAGTACACAAAGAGCAAGTTCTACTAAGACAATGGAAGCTACTTTAAGTTATTTTGGACGTGTAAACTATGATTATAAAGGTAAATATATAGTTTCTGTCAGTATGCGTGCAGATGGTTCTTCACGGTTTGCAGAAGATAATAAATGGGGATTTTTCCCTGGAGTATCAGCTGGATGGAATATGCATAGGGAAAATTTCTTCAAGCCATTAGAAAGTATTATGAGTCGTTGGAAATGGCGTGCAAGTTGGGGGCGTACGGGTAATAACAATTTGAGTGTTGCCAATTCAAGAGGTGAGTACAAAATTACAGATACTAATTATCAAGGATCAGTAGGTATACTAAATACAACATTAAAAAATTCTCAATTACGATGGGAAACGACGGAATCGTATGATATCGGAGTCGATCTCGGATTTTTTAATAATAGATTGGGATTATTAATTGACTACTATAATAAACTGACATTTGATAGATTGTATGATGAACCTTTATGGAATTCTACGGGCTTTAGTTCGATTAAGAGTAATTATGGTTCAGTAAGAAACTCCGGAATAGAAATAGAGTTGAATGCTACTCCTATTCAAACCAAAGATTTTTCATGGGATTTATCATTGACGTTTGCTTACAATAAAGGAATCGTAGTAGATTTACCGGATAATGGAGAAGAGAAAAATCGGGTAGGAGGTAATTTTATTTATGATCCTGCTACAGGAGGTACTAAAAAGGTTGGGGGAATTGCTGAGGGCGAAAAGTTTGGTGGAAGATGGGCGTTTCATTATTTAGGAACCTATCAAACGGAAGAAGAAGCAGCTAAAGCCCCTAATGATCCTAATGCGCAAGGTAGAAAGAAACATGCAGGAGATGCCATATTTGAAGACGTGAACAATGATGGGCAATTGGACTCTAAAGATATGAAATTCATGGGATATATCCGACCGGATAAGGTAGGAGGTATTGTCAACTCTTTCAAATATAAAGGACTTACTGTACGAGTTGTAATGGACTGGGCTATGGGACATGTGATAGATAATGGTTTTAAAGGACAGATAATGGGTAGTTCACGTAATAACAATAATGCCATAAAAGACGCAATGACCAATTCCTGGCAAAGTGCGAATGATGGAACGAAATATCCTAAATATACAGTTCAAAGTGATTACGATTATCAATATCGAAATCATATGAGATGGGATAATCAAATAGGCAGTTCTGAAAGTGGGAGTACCAACAATAGCCTGTATTTTAGTAAAGGAGATTATCTGGCATTTAGAGAAGTGTCTTTAAGCTATATGCTACCATCAACTTGGGTTAGAAAAATAAGATTGAGTGGAGTGGAAGTTTTTGCTGGAGCATATAACATAGGTTATATAAAGAAATATGATGGTATGTTTCCTGAAATATATACCGGAGTGGATTATGGGGTATACCCAAGGCCAAGACAATATAATATGGGAGTAAAAATTAATTTCTAATTAAATAAGACTTGTAATTATGAAACAAATTAAATCAATATTATTAGGAATTTCATTGTTTTTGTTACATTCATGCAATTTGTTGGATGTAGATACAGTTTCAAGTATAACGGGAGACGGGTACTGGAATACAAAGGGGGATGTAGAAAGCTATTTGATAGGTATTTATACTAAGTTACGTGATACTTCTAATTCAACTCTTCATTTTGAAGATAGAGGAGATGCTTTTACAACAGGTCTGGAAGGTGGTCCATCGAATTTGTGGGCGCAGAATCTGACTTCAAATATAGTATTTACAACCGATTATTACTCAATATTTTATAGATAATAAGTCAGAAATATGGTTGTTATTTTTAATTGCACATTCTAAAAGGTGAAGATTTAACGCTTTTATTGATTATTAACTCAAAAAGGACATCAACTTGGGTCGTTTCTTCTCTTTTCCTTGCTATTCGTTTCCGATATTCCACTTTTGTTTTGGTCTATCTCATATGTACTGCAAAGGTATTGATTTTTGTTTGATATTGCTCCTTGCTTGCTCCTTGTCGTAGATTAATTTTCACACAGGAATTTTTGTTCTCTTTCTATAGGGGCTTGAAACAATCCATTTATTGGAAACAATTAAAGACGGAGCTGGTTTGCCCCAGTGCTTTTTAAGAAACAGGGCAATTATTTTATCTCCACAAAGGCTCTTGTTCCCAATTATGAGGAAAGCCTAATAAACGAGTTCTTACTGATGGGTATTTCGATAAAAGCTGCTTGAAATCTGCAACAAAAGTGTTGCCCATAGAAATGGAGTTAAGCCAATACACCACATAGCAGAGTTGCGGATAAAGTGTTTGTTCACGGAACGAGAAATCCGTAATCCATGTGTTTGGCATACGCATAGGCATCATTGGCTTGACAGGAAAGACCCGATTTGACAGTCTTGAATGATGGGCGCAGCAATTACGAAGTACGGGTCTGGGTACGGATTAAAAGGCTAAGTGATTATTTCCAGTCATTTAGCCTTTTTAATTATCTAATTTTTCCCCACATTTTCCCCACAGCTGTCTATTTATATATTTTAGGTGGGTTCTATCAATTCCATTTTTTATTTCTTGCATAAGGCAGCAGAACCCTTTAACTGTCTTGAGCAAGATA
>NZ_JBDFVF010000065.1:0-10449 GCF_040913205.1 Bacteroides sp. MSSM.1001136sp1_RTP21357st2_D2_RTP21359_211015
GCCTCACTAAGGCGAGGGGTCTGTTCCCTGTTATAACAACCTGTAAAATAGAGAATAGCTGATAGTCCAATTATAATTTTATATTTCATATTGCGAATATTAGGAGTAACAAACACATTTCGATGCGGAAAGCTTTTATTAGAAGAAATATAATTATTATTACATTCTTTGTATCTCAACAGAAACCATAAATACTTTTTTTGCATGATTCCCTGCATGATAGTTCTCAATTCCTATATATACCATTTCCAAAAACAGACAATAACCAAAAAGTTATAAAATATGCAGGCTTGGGAGTTTAGTATTCTTCATCTTATTATCAACTTTAATTATGCGCTGCTTTATACCATAATGTATTTTCTTTCAGCACAGTCATAGGATTGTCACTCGGATCGGATGTTGTTATACCGGAAAATGTATTGATAGGAATAATACCTTTGGCCATAGTGTAGAAATTTTTTGTATGGGTTTTATATGGAACAAGATGATTTAGCTGCTCTCTAAATTGGTTTAATAATATAGGATCGTTACAGAGTGAGGTTATATAATCTGCAAAATCATAAAATATTACAGGAGTATAACCATCTAAACGTTGGATTGTTCCCCTCAGGGATTTGTCAAAAGAATATTTACTATTGATACTTTTTATGATGGCTGCCATATTCTCCAGTTCTGAACAGTCCGTTACTGCTAATGTCCCACAAGGCATTATTTCATAGGTTGAATAAAAATTGTAAAATTCTTCACATCCCGATTGATAATCGGGATTCCCCAGTAAATATTCCCCAATAGCGGCATAAGGCATTCCGTATGCCATCATCTCACTGGTAGAACCAATCAAATATTTTGTAACATCCTTTAATTCATAGGCAACCTCTATAGATGACATATAACAGTCATCAAATAGAATATATTCCATTTTCATGCCTGCATTAGCAATACCGGAGGCTAGAGATTTTATATCTGTTTGGTATTCGGCGGTCAGTCCTCCAAAATAACGTGTCAATGGAACACCCTGATATTCCCAATGCATTTTCATGTGAGGTGCGGAACGCACTTTCATCTCATAAACAGGAAGCCATCCCATACCGTGACATCCTATAATCATGGTATAAACAGAAGCCGGAGCAAATGCCTTTACATCATTTAAAATTGCTGTTATCCCATCGATTGTCGTAAAAGGCGGAGACTTATATTTTTTAAGTATTTCACGTTTACATCTCCCGTGAGAAGACACAATTTCAAACATCATGGCCTCCGTACTACCGGTAGAAATAAAAACAATTACTTTCTCATTGTTCAGCCCTATTTTCGTTATACATTTTTCCAGGTCAGATATGTTATTATAAAAATAGTTCGTCAAATTTGAGGACCATGGCAAATACATGAATAATGTTTTCCGGTTGGCTTCTATCTTTTGATTTTCCTCCTTCTCGCATGAAGAAAAAAGTAAAATTCCTCCCAATAAAAAGATAATGCTAACCTTTACGTAGATTTTTTTCGTTGTTTTCATCCTGCAAATTGTCCAATAACTCATTATTACTTTTTTATTATAGCCTTCCATTGTAAAATCTCTATTTTATCTTAAATGTGAATTGTAAATAACCATTTCCTGATATTCATAGAATCAAATCCTCTTATAATCTTACAATATTATGACTCATTATCTCACAATATATTGAATATTCTAATAAACAGCATGAATTTAATCGTTTATAACACGAGATGATTTTCTTTTCAATGCCCTATGGCAGTTCTCATTGGAGGCACTGCCGAATGGCACTTGTTTCCGTTTCATTCTTGCAAAAAAAGATGAAACGGTTTAACAGGAACAACTGCCTGTTGAAACAATACCGGCACCAATGTCACAACAGGCAGTTTTATGGTTACTTATGGCAGTCCAAACCGATTTTCAAAGCCAAATCGCTCCGGCTTCCACATCCCCTGACTTATAAGTGTAAATTATAAACTCTTCAAGCGCTTCTTTCCATGTAAGATTGAAGGTTCCCATAATTGAATGTATGGCACGATTACTTTTTTCATCAAGCCCGTCTTCTTCCACCCCTTCGGGGTTCGTGTCTTCGTCTACCCCCACAGTCTCTTCACGGCTCCAGAACACCACTACCGGAATGTTTAGGTTGATATCCCATGTACCACGCTGGATCAATATTCCGGAAGGTTTATAGAACGGATCAAAAGTACCTGTTTCCGGATTGCCCTTGGATTTGTAGCCGTGATAAAGACGAATTTTCAGGTCGAATTCCTTACGGTCTTTCAAAAAACGGATAACTCCTTTCAAACCTATCGGGTTACTGTCTCCTGTTATTTCAGCTTCCTTGCTATGTTTGGTCTTGTCCCAGGGGGTAGTGTCCACATAAAGATAATCCACCAATTTCTGCGGTTCATTGTCATCGGCTTCCGGCTGACCGTCAAATGTGGGTTTTACATTTTCAGGCGTGAAGAAATGTTGATGAATATTATCCTGCCCGTTTTCTATAAACTGGCTGTTCATCAAATCTCCTTTGGCGTTATAGTAATAGATGAACATCAAATAAACGGGAGCCGGGGTGTATTTCCCATAAGTATAGTAGTCTCCATTTTTCTGCACGTAGAACTTGCTTTGACTGCCTTCGGCAAGCCTCCAACCCTTGCCGGCTTTCAGCTCATAAGTTATTTCCTGAATACGTTTCATGTGCTTGGCCGGAGATTCCGGATTCTGGTGAGGTCCACCGACTTTCTGTATTTCATTCCAGTCTGCATGCAGGTGACATTCCACAAGACGGATAGTCATTTTGGAAGGATCTTCATGCAATTTATTATCTGTCTCATTTTCAGGAATTACAGGATCTTTACTGCATGAATTGAACAACAACGAAAGAGCTGTTCCTATCAGGAACATCAATGCGATTTTACATACAATTGTTTTCATTTTTTATTTATTTGGTTAATAATAATTGTTATAAATCAAAAACTCCAGTTCACTACACAACGTACATCAGATCCCATGTCATGTGCATAGTAGCGTGAACGGTTAGTGTATTCTTTATATTCTTTGTTCAAGATATTGTCTGCCGCTATCATGAATTGTAGTTTGTATCCGTATTTTACAGGACACTCAAAGCTAGCAGCGAACCCCAAGAGGTGGTATGCCGGAGGGGTATAGGGAATAAGATCCGTATTCGAGTCAAACCGGGTCTGTTTTGCCACGAATCGATGTCTGATACTCAAACGTAATTTGGAATGCGATTTGGTTTCGTGAAGCCATGAGAGGTCATGGCTGAAACGGGAAGAGGGGATATAAGGAAGGTAATTTCCTGTCGTCTGTTCATTTGCCCGTATAAAAGAAGCAATCAGGTGATAATCCCATGAATTTATGGGCATGAAGTGAAAGTCAAAATCCATTCCGCGAAAGAAAGCCGGGGTCTGTTTGTATTGGAATACAGGGTATACCCCCGAAATAACAGTGATGGTTTCTTTCTTCGGTTCATCATAGATATAGCCGCTTATCCATTGCAGGTAACCGTCCATTCGGGCACTGAATACCTTATTGCTGTAACTGATGGAAGATATCCATTTATAGCTCCTTTCGGAGTGCATGGTAGAATCTCCTTTGACAAACATTCCGGATCCGAGTTCATTTCCGTTGCTATATAATTCATACACGTGAGGAGCTCTCCAGGCCAGCCCGAAATTAGTGGTGAGCTTCCATTGGTCAGAGAAATGATGATGACCTCCCAGACTGTATGATACGTTATTGAACTTTCTTGTTCCTCCATAGAGACTTCCTGTCCAGTCATAACCACTGGCACGGGTTTCCTGTCCGTCAAAACGAATACCTGCTTCAATTCCTCCTTTACTGTAATTATACTTCCCGATACCATATATTCCCATCTGTGTCTCCGTATAGTTGGGAATAACGGGAACAATACCTGTTCCTGCCTGACTGTGATTATCAATGAACATAATTTGTCCCCCAACCTCTGTTTGCCATGAATTATAATTCAATTTCCAGCAGAGAGAGTTTTGTAATGAGTTTAAGTGCAGGGAAACAGCTGGAATGTCGGAACCCAGACGCCGGATGCGGTTTTCCTGTCGGTCGTCCTTCTGCCAGGAACTTTGCCAGTAAAGATTTCCTGCGTTCCGCATACTGAACTTCATTTTACCAATGGCTGTCTGATGGGTAACTTTTTGATATGGGTATGCGATACTTCGCGTGAAAGGATCTGTGTACAGGGGACGTCCCAATCGGATACGTTCTGCCAGCAGATCTTCACTTCCCATCTGGGCACTGAACATTACTCCCGTCCGGTTGTAAAAGTGACTGTAGAATCCTTCTATTCTTAAACGTCCACGGTCATAGCCGAGTAAAGCGGAGGTATGATGTTCTCTGGCTCCAGTGTTATTTAGAAGATAGTTTGCGGTGGAACGGTCTCCGGAATTTGAATATGTCCCCTGTACTCGCCAGGCAAGGTCACGGAGAAAAGGGAAAGTGCCTTCCAACTGTCCGGTCAGCACATAACGGTGACCATTACTTCCATAAAGTATGGAAGTCTTTCCTTTCAAGGCCTTCTTCCGGAAGGGTAAGGGAGCCTGTTCCATGACAATAATTCCTCCCAAAGCTTCTGAACCATATCGTACCGCGTCAGAACCTTTTATCACCCGAATGGAAGCGTTTCCGTTCATATCCACTTCAGGAGCATGATCAACTCCCCATTGTTGGCCTGTCTGGCGGGAACCATTGTTTATGATTAATATCCGGTTGCCATACATTCCTTGGATGACAGGTTTGGCAACTGTCGTCCCCGTACTGATGGAACTTACGCCACTGACCTGTTCAAGCAGAGAGGTGAGAGAAGTTCCCAATGCGCGATTGATTGCGAAGGAAGTAAGGTTGTTGCTTACCGTATTCCGAGTCACTCCGGAGCACTCACCGGTAATAATGACTTCTTCCAGAATTTTTATCTCCGGATAAAGATATACTGTTTGAATATTCACCTTTTTGAATGCCTCACTCAAATATATATATTGAGATTTGTAGCCCAAACTCTGTACAAGAACTGTATCCTTGGAATTTGTCTTCCAAGGGATAATGATTCTTCCTCCGGTTGAACTGGCAAGGGGTTGATTCTCCAATAAGATGTAAGCTCCTTCAATCGGACGTCCGGTTTCCTTATCTACAACCAACAGTGTCCTATGTGTATCTGATTGCTGTCGGTATTTCTGTGCATACATCCTTGTAGGAGATATTGCACACAGCCAGACAATGAATAGACACACATATTGGAAATATGCATGAAATGTCATACTTTACGAAAATTGTAATGAAGTTATAAATTGTTTAAGATAACCAAAGGGCACAGCATCCCTCTTTCACATGTCATCTTATAATGCATGCAACCCATGAGAGGGATTGTAATAGTTGGACAGGAGGAGCGCGGAGAGACAATAGGGGAAAAGTAACAGTAATGTCCTTCTCCTTTTGGATAAGATATTCAACGGGGTTCTCTGTCTGAACGCAATTGTACTCAAAGCTCTCGGCTTCGGTAAATGAAGATAAAGTGAACAGGCAGATAGCACATTTATCGGCAGAATCATGATGGGAAGATTGTTGCTCATCATGAGATATACATAAATCTTCTTTGTGAACATGAAAGGCTTTCACAAAGAAGAAAGGCATCATAGTCAGCAACAATAAGCATGCCACTATGGCTCTGTATTTCCGCTTTTTTCTTGCATTATCCATTAGATTGTAAAGATAGCAGATTGCATAATTGTACGCAATACCTATAAATGATGATTTTACGATCAAGTACGATTAAATATATTGTCCCGATTATTTTGATATGGGAATCAAATAAATCGACACATCGTTACCGGCTGTATGATAACAGGCTATAATAAATCTTCCTATTTTTATTCCTGTTCATATTGGAGGGCCTGTGTAAGATGCCCCCTAAAACCAAAATGATTCTTCTCCCAGAAAATATTCAGTAATGATCTCTTGATAAGTTTTGACCGATGAGCATTATTATTTTAAAATCAAGTACTTCGATTCTCATATAATTGTTTTTAAATTCGTTTAAAATTGAACGGTGTCCAATTGTTACGATAATACTTCAGTTCACGTTGATATTTCGAGGACGCAAAGTACGGCTCATTCCCAAAGCATAAGAGAAAGGATTGATGTCGAAATCGCGTTCAAATGTTCCGGTTACCATATTCTTTCTTTGCGGAAGTGTACCTGGAAAGTTTTGGTTACGCCAATTTCCTTGTACAGATATGCCAGCTTTTATCTTGTCTTCATTCCAATAGAAAGATTTTTTTATATTTATTGGTCGAGAGAGGCTACTACTACCCTCCTGAAGTTAGTAAACGGAATCATTTTTTACTTCCTCTTTTTTTCTTATTGTTGTGCATTAATAAATAAAGCTCTTGCAAGAAAAAAAAGGAATATTTTTGTCTTAGATATCATTGTGAATTTCAATTTAAATATAAACACAATATTGGACCGGATCAATTTGTCACAAATCATTTTATAACGAAGAAGGTATGTGTATGGACATATTAAAAAGAATAGCGTCACTCGTCAATACCAAATCATTAGCACCAATCATTTGAAAAACAATATACAAAAAACGCTTTCCGCCAATCTCCTTTAATTGGGCGGAGTTAAGTTCAAATCTTACATTATCCAAATATATATCCTTTACAGAAGAAAAGAGACCATTCAAGACGTTCTTGCTCCATTTATTCTTTTCCCATTGCAATGAATCATGATCCTTAATTACAAATTCCACATACTGTATCCATCTATCTATAGAATTGGAAAACTTATTTTTCACATCACCATAATTACTATTCTTAAGTTTATTTTTCACAAACTCATGCAAATCCGGTGTTGAGTAGGCTATCAACTCATTCTTCAATTCACTTAAGGGTTTAAAACCGGTGAATATTTTATCAAATTCTGCAAGCAACAAGCCACCATTACCCTTTGCATACATGCTTAAATGTAGTGTAAGCATGTTGCCTGTGTCGCTTTTTTCTTTCAGAGTTGTACTGATTTCCACAGCATACGCACTTTCATCATATGAAAAAATGTGACCATTAAATAGAGATGGATTTTCATATATCCCTCTCATATACTTCTGTTTTATAAAATCTGTATTTACAGTAACCTTTCCTTCATAATATTTATTCTTGTCAAACAGAAGTGATATTCTTTTTTTAGACCTACTATTATTGTACCTAAGATAGAAAGAAAGCTGATTTTGCTCATATTTTATATCTTCAAGAACCGTCTTCTCAAGATCTTCCAGAGTAAAAAGATATTTTTCTCCCCCTACATTTATAGAATAAAAGTCCACTAACCGGCCTAAATTCTCAATTGTAAACATGTTCACTTTATGTAATCTGTAAAAGCTATCAAAATCAAGCTTTGCATAATAATCAGCATTTGCTTTCCACTCAGCTTGTGCACCATTAACCATTTGATAATCGTCAGGTTTGCTCACAAAGCCGGTAAAAGTGAATTCATTCTTAAAAGGTGAACCATTTACCGTGCCTGTAACATATAGCACAAATGAGCCTTTTTGATAATCTTTCCTTTTCACTACAGCCTCAGTTATTTTTATCATTTTCCCGTTTATCTGCAGCGTCTCTTTCTGTGCTTCAACAAGTCCTAACGCAACATTTATATCTCTAGACATATCAAATCTAAAATAAGCTGCAACATCCTCTTTAGCCACAGCGGGAACTGATCCGGATTGTTCACTATGAGATTCTTCCTGTTGCCTGGGATGTCGATTCCGGGATTCAATCGGATCATTCTCACCACAAGCAACTAATAACATTATACAGACAAGAAATAATAGGCACCTTTTTATGTTAAAATTTCCTACCTTAAACAAATCACATGTCCTATCACACATAAACATTACTGTCTTTTCAATATATATTGTGCTGCGAGCCGCCCGCTATTGTTGAAGATTTCCGTACTGTCAGACAAGACCACTGCGTCGTCGAGAACTTTATAATATGTTTTGGCACCCGATGAAGGAGTAACCAGTTCAATGATGTTTTCGCCTATCATATTATATACACCGCTCTCTTCAAAAATACCATTCTCCTCACCCAGATACTCACTCCGCAAATCATAAGTTGCATCACTATTAATTTTCAATGTCGTTTTGATGCCACCACAGTCGGCACAAGGTAATATGCCTTCATAGGTGCCATAACAATCTTTGTTTTTGCTATCCACTACTCCGGCAGCACTATTTTCTTGTTGTTTATATTTCTTCCCAGATCCAACACAGCCTGATGTTACTATTATCATGGCTGCTACCAATAAATGCAATTTAATCAATTTCATAATTTAAAATATTTAACATATAATTTGAGGTTAATTATAACTCGCAAGATCATTATATACAAAGACTTATTGTAAATGCATAGCAGTATATAACGAAATTATCTTCGTCTCACTCGCTATGCATTACAATAAAATTAGAAAAAAAAGAAAACTATTTAACCGTCACATTGATAGTTCCCGTTTTCTTATCCTTATCTGTAACTGTAATAGTAGTTTTTCCTGCCTTAACTCCTCTTATGTTGACTTTATTTTCCTTGACTGATACCGTAGCAATATTGACATCTTTCGCAACGGCAGAATATGGCTGTGCACCACCTTTTACTGTTACTATACCATCTTTTCCAACACTCACAGTAATAGATTGTTTATCAAAATCCAGTCCTTTTGGAGTTTTTGGGGTCTCTTTTACAGTTCTTACAGTTACAGCAACTTTTCCTGTAACTCCCTTCCGGTCCGTAATAGTTATCATTGCTGAACCATCTTTTACACCGGTAATTACAATCGCATTTTTATCTGATTTCGCAACTGCGATTTTTGCATCACTTGATTTCGTCGTATATGGTGCAGTACCATTACTAACAGACACAGTAACCGTTTTACCAACTGCAACTTCTACTTTATTAGGACTGATTTTTAAATTGGGCTTATCATCATCCTTATCACATGATACCAATACAAAAGAAGTTAAGCAACAAATCACTAATGCCATCGATTTTAAAAAAGGTTTAGTTTTCATTTTTGATAAATTTAAATTAATAGATAAAATGCTAATGAGTACTCATAAATAAAAAAGTCAGATTTTTCTTACTTTTTCTTTGCCAGCAAAAATAATAAAGCGAAATTGTATTTGAATTATAAAATGATTTTAAAAATCTAACACCTCAATTCATATACATCTAACAATCAACACCTTAGTGTTATGAAACATTATTTTATCTCACATTGAACTAACATCTGTTCGAAAAGCATAAAAAAACAATATTATTCCAATATCAAACTTAAAAAAATATGTTTCACATTGCTAATTCTGATTATATGGTCAATCTTCATAATAGAGTGATACACTATTATAACACCGACTGTTACAGTATCCCTAACAGTGTTTGAAAAAGACCCTTTTTATGATATTTCACAAATACCATATATTCCCTATAATATTATTCTTAATTAGTGAATGAGCCATTCAAAGTAAAAATTGAATGTATTTTTAGCATATTCTATAAAAATCAAGAAAGGATGGCCAATTCAAAAAGTATTTTATCCAACAAACGGAACATTCTTTTTACAAGTTGAAGGTGGTATCACTCAACTATAATTGTGGATGATCAAAAACGTGTGTTCAAACCATACACAATAAATCTTCTATAGCACAAGATTTCTTGAACAGCAAGAGATAGGTACTCGCAAGTCCACGACAAAACGTTTTCCGAGGGGATACTGACGAACTTAAGGATATTGAAATGAGGTACCATACAAAAGTCGGTTGTTGTCACCAATATTATCTTAAAATAACTCATCTACAAAAGCTATGTGTTGTGACATCGTATTGTTAAAAAAACATTGTCATAAACGTCTGACGTCTCTTGATAGATTTACTTTTAGAGGGTATCATATAGCTATCTTCCATATCGTTTCGAGTCGCTTTCTGTACTCATTTGATATCATTCAGGCCATACTCTTGAACATTCACTCATGCAATAGGGGCACTTAAGTTCTAATAAATAGATTATCTCGCTAGCAGTCTCATCTCTCACCACACAGCTAGATTTATTATAAAGTTAAATTCAATGCTCGTGCAAACGGCTGTTTGTTCTGATTTAATGTACTCTTACTCTTTGTTTGAAGGCACAAAGATATAATGAGTATCTAATATTCAAATAAACTTTGTTTTAAGACTTTTTATGACACAAACAAATACGAATGATTTGAAAAATAAATTGATTCTCTTTCATAAGATGTTCTTTCCTATAAGTTAATAAAAAAAACACTTTATATAATTTTCAATAGTTCGTTAAAAATTCGCCACGCCTAAGCGGCTCTGGCAGTAAATAAAATGAGTTCTTTGAAAAGTTTGT
>NZ_JBDFVF010000066.1:0-10124 GCF_040913205.1 Bacteroides sp. MSSM.1001136sp1_RTP21357st2_D2_RTP21359_211015
GATATATACCAATATAAGCGCAAGTCTCATATCCGATTTTCTCGGGGTCGATGACATATTCCGAACCTTTTAATATACCTAAATTAGTAAGCTTCTGAATACGCTGATGGATTGCAGCGCCGGAAACATTACATGCTCGTGCTACTTCCAAAAAAGGAATACGCGCATTCCCTGCAATCAGTTTCAGAATTTGCTCATCTAAAGCATCTAATTGATGATGTCCCATTTTTGAATCAAATTGTTTTTATCAATGAATCTTTTATGCAAAGTTAGCGATTTTTCGACAACAAATACTATAATCTATTACTTTTATTTGCAGAAAGCGGATAAGTCAACAATAGTTCGTACCTTTGCGAAAAACATAAATATACCATTAATATGAAACATATTTGCTGTATTATTCTGTGTTTCTGTACTTCTATAGGAAGTTATGCACAGAATTTTGCTGATTATTTTCAGAACAAAACATTGCGAGTGGATTATATCTTTACCGGGGATGCTACACAACAGGCTATTTATCTGGATGAGCTATCACAACTTCCTACCTGGGCAGGACGTCAACATCATCTTTCGGAACTTCCATTGGAAGGCAACGGACAAATTATAGTGAAAGACCTTGCCAGCAAACAGTGTATCTACAAAACGTCATTCTCTTCTTTGTTTCAAGAGTGGCTGTCCACAGACGAAGCTAAAGAAACAGCCAAAGGATTTGAGAATACTTTCCTTCTTCCTTATCCTAAACAGCCTGTGGAGGTAGAAGTCACTTTATATTCTCCGCGAAAAAAAAGATTGGCTACCTATAAACATATCGTGCGTCCGGATGATATATTGATTCATAAACGGGGGGTATCACATGTCACTCCGCATCGGTATATGCTTCAAAGTGGTAACGAAAAAGACTGCATAGATGTTGCCATCCTTGCAGAAGGATACACAGAAAAAGAAATGGATATTTTCTACCAGGATGCCCAACGTACCTGCGAAAGTTTGTTTTCGTATGAGCCGTTCCGCTCCATGAAGGGTAAATTTAATATTGTTGCCGTAGCCAGTCCTTCTACGGACAGTGGTGTCAGTGTTCCCCGCAAAAATCAGTGGAAACAAACGGCGGTTCACTCCCATTTCGATACTTTTTACTCGGACCGTTATCTGACTACCAGCCGGGTAAAGTCTATCCATAATGCATTGGCAGGCATCCCCTACGAACATATCATTATCCTGGCTAACACGGATGTATATGGTGGTGGAGGAATATACAATTCGTATACGCTGACCACGGCCCATCACCCGATGTTCAAGCCGGTAGTCGTGCACGAGTTCGGACACAGTTTCGGTGGACTGGCCGACGAATATTTCTATGATGATGATGTGATGACAGATACTTATCCGCTGGATGTCGAACCGTGGGAACAAAATATTTCAACACGGGTGAACTTCGCTTCCAAATGGAAAGATATGCTTCCGTCAGGTACCCCGATCCCGACCCCTATTGCTGAAAAAAAGAAATATCCCGTAGGAGTATATGAAGGAGGTGGCTACTCTGCCAAAGGCATTTATCGTCCGGCTTATGACTGTCGCATGAAAACAAACGAATATCCGGAGTTTTGTCCGGTTTGTCAACGTGCCATCCGTCGAATGATTGAATTTTATGTTCCTTAATGGAATACAATTATATTATTGTCAAACTTAAAACCCAAACCTCATGATTAGACTTCAACCAATTAGTACGTCGGATCTGCAACATTACAAATTCATGGAAGAGCTTCTAATTGATTCGTTTCCACCGGAAGAGTACCGTCAGTTGGAACAACTGCGCGAGTACACTGATCGTACGGGCAACTTTCATAATAACATCATCTTTGATGATGACCTGCCAGTCGGCTTCATTACCTATTGGGATTTTGACAGTTTCTACTATGTAGAACACTTTGCAACCAATCCTGCCCTGCGAAATGGAGGCTATGGAAAACGCACGCTGGAATACTTATGCAATTATTTGAAACGCCCGATCGTATTGGAAGTAGAACGTCCGATAGAGGAAATGGCAAAACGACGTATCAGCTTTTATCAACGTCAAGGCTTTACGCTGTGGGAAAAAGACTATAGCCAACCTCCTTACAAGCCCGGAGATGATTTTCTGCCCATGTATTTAATGGTACACGGAGAATTGGATTGTGAAAAGGATTTTGAAACAATCAAAAAGAGAATACATAAAGAAGTATATGGAGTAAAAGACAACTAATTAAATTAGGTAGCAGCTCGAAATTAGTTTCACAAATGGAAAACCTTACTCCAGCTACGTATATATAAAAAGGGCGTTCAATTTGAATTGAACGCCCTTTTTATATATATTGAATTAACTAATTACTTCTCACCACGTTTCGTAGCCGAATAGTTAATCTTCAAAGCATAAGATTTTCTAAGAGCATTTTTTACATCAGTAACAATACCCATCTTTGTCTTCTGATCTACTTTCAGAGACACAGTCATCTTAGCAGCATCGCCTTCATTCATACTCGCACGTTCCTGAAAAATGAAGTCTTGTACTTCACCCACTTCAGCATAACTGTCATTCAACTGAATACGACTTTCAGTACCCATTTTCGCGCGATATTCTTGTGTAGGTTCCCCTACATAAATGAATGTTACCAGTGATTTCTTCTCCAGTTTTTCGAGTTCAGTACCTTGCGGAAGTGTAAACTGCACCTTTAATGTTACCTCACGCATCGTTGTTACAATCATAAAGAAGAACAACAAGGTAAAGATAAGGTCAGGCAACGAAGAAGTATTCAATGCCGGCATTTCACGTTTACCAGTCTTATTAAATTTTCCCATTACTTACTTCTTTTTTTCTCCGTATTTTTTAGGTTCTGCTTCAGAAATTCGTTGCGGATAAACTTCACGAACAGCTTTCTGCTGTGCATCATTCAGTTCAGCGTAAGTAACCCCAAACTTTTCTTGAGCTAACTCATCTCTCAATTCATTGTATGCAGCTACCAATTCGTTCTGCACACTTATATATGCCTGATAAGAAGACCCGCGGTCATTCTGCAAAGAAATTACATGCTTATCATTAACAAGAGTAGTACCAAAGAAATCGACATTTTTTTGTGTCTTTTCCGGCATATTCTCAGCGTTATTGATGTTAGCAATAAACTCTTTGGCTTTCTGCCTCAACTGATCAACACCAATATAATCATTCCCGCACATCAAAGCATCATCTTTATTCAGATAAACCTGCAGGATGTTACGTTCTTTAATTTTATCGGTATTCTCATTCTTTTCATCTTCGGGTGGTGGAGGCAAAAGTCTTGCCAAACCACGGTCCGTATCCATTGATGTTGTAATCAAGAAGAAGATCAGCAACAAGAAAGCAATATCCGCCGTAGAACTTGAGTTTATATCAGGAACTTTTCTTTTTCCTTTTGCCATTTTAATAACTTATTTAATCGAGTATCCTCAATTGATTACGACAATTTTTTCTTTATACCACTCGCAATGATTGCAACAACTGTCACAAACAACAATATGTAAATAGAATAAAGGAACATATCAGTTACTTTCAGCCAAAAAGGAACATTGTCTGTACCACTATAGCCAGGAATCTGCATTGGTGTACCATCACCCATTGCCCAAGCTACAATAAGAACAACAGCTAAAAGAACCAAACCAAGTAAAGACTTGATGGCATTTGCCGGGTTATCCTTCAAAGCTGCACCAAATTGGAATACAGCAGCAATAACAGTGGCTGCAATGGCTAAGCCAAACAAAACGTACATCAGATAGAGTAAGGCGTCTGTTTGAGCCGGTTGCCACATTTCGGGATCTACTCCCGGAATTAAGGCATCGCCCGAGGCATCTCCTCCTAAGAAGAACAAGCCAATAACGATCAGAATAATAGCAAACATCGCATACAGTGCGTAATACGATATTCTATATGTTAACTTACTCATTTTAGATTATTTTTTGTATTTCAAGTTATATTTGATTACCATATCAAGCAAAGAGATAGAAGAATCTTCCATTTCACTTGTAAGAGCCTCAATTTTAGAAAGTACGTAGTTGTAGAATACCTGAAGGATCAATGCTACAATCAAACCGAAGATAGTTGTAATCAAGGCTACTTTCATACCACCTGCAACAACCGTCGGAGAGATATCACCTACCTGCTGGATTTTATCAAATGCCTGCACCATACCGATTACAGTACCCAAGAATCCGAGTGACGGAGCCATTGCGATAAACAGTGTGATCCAAGAACATCCTTTTTCAAGGTAACCTGCCTGTACACCACCATAAGATACAACTGACTTCTCAACTACGTCAATACCTTGATCGATTCTCATCAAACCTTGGTAGTAGATAGAAGCAACCGGGCCTCTGGTGTTACGAGCAATGTCTTTAGCAGCTTCAACATCACCTTTTTCCAAAGCAGCTTCGATAGATGCCATGAATTTTTTTGTGTTGATTTCAGCCAAACTCAAATAAATGATACGTTCAATACAGAAAGCCAAACCGATCACCAAAGCGATAGCTACCAAACTCATGAAAGATGCAGTACCTTCGATGAATTTAACTTTGATTTCCTTGTGAATACCACCCTCTTCTGCAGCAGGAGCAGTAGCTGTAGTAGCTTCAGCGGCAGGAACAGCTTGTTGTTCAGTTTGTTCTGCTGCAGGAGCGTCTTGAGCCTGAGCAAGTTGAATTGAGCCAAAAGTGAAGGCCCCAATCACAGCAACAATTGCAAATAACTTTTTCATTGTGTGTCTAATTTTTAAGATTAATTAATTGATTATTATTATTGTATTTACTTCTCATCTCTCTTTCATTTCTGCGGAGAGACGGGGATTCGAACCCCGGATACGCTTTTGGCGTATACACGCTTTCCAGGCGTGCCTCTTCAACCACTCGAGCATCTCTCCCTCTGTGTTTTCAGCATTTTCAGCTACAAATGTATTCTTTTTTTTCTTTTCAAGAAGCATTCTCCCCCTTTTATCTTGAATAAATACTGCAAATTAATATAATTTAAAACCTTTCGAACCTTATTTGCGGATTCCGAACACTTTTAACGCATTCACAGAAGTGACCTGTGCCACATACTCCGGATCCCTCTGATAAATATCAGCCACCTTCATGAGTGTGTCTCTCACATTGGCACTTTCATTTCTCTTTCCCCGGTTCGGCACGGGAGCCAAATAGGGAGAATCGGTTTCGAGCACAATGCGCTCTAAAGGAACAGTCGTCAATGCCTCCGGCAAAGTCGATTTCTTGAAAGTTACAACTCCATTGATACCTAACATAAATCCTTCAAATTCCAACAATTTCGCCGCTTCTTCCGATGTCCCAGTAAAACTATGAAAAATGCCGGTTAATGGGGTATTTTTATAGGGTTCCATTACCTTATATATATATTCAAACGCTTCTCTTGAATGGATTACAATGGGAAGACCATATTCCAGCGCCCATTCTATTTGCTTTTCAAAAACCAAGATTTGCTCTTTCAGAAAAGTCTTGTCCCAATAAAGATCAAGACCTATTTCTCCGATAGCCACAAACTCACGGGAAGTCGACAAGTATTTGTGAACAATCGCTAATTCCTGTTCATACGATTCATTGACAGAAGTAGGGTGCAGTCCGATCATCGGATAGCAAAATCCCGGATAATCCCTACAAACCGACAACATAGCATCAATGGTCGTACTGTCTATATTGGGCATAAAAATATAGGAAACTCCCGCTTTCTGCGCACGTTCCATCACCAAAGGCAGGTCTTCGGTAAATTCTTCAACAAAAAGATGAGAATGAGTATCGATCAACATGATATTTCTTTTTCTTCTTTTATTTTTTCGCTGGAGCGATAATAATATATCAGTCCATAGTCGCGGCATTTTTCTAATCGGGTATCATTGGGAGTGACATCCTGGTATTTGGCTTCTACCTGATTCCAGATATCCAAAATCAATTCATCGGCACGGTCACGCATAGACGCCAGTTCATCAAGACTACGATTGGTTAATGCCTGATAGTTCTTCTGCCGTTCATAGCTTTCCAGAAAAATATCATAATGCACTTTTACGCGTGCAATAGTCGGATTATAAATAGGTATGCCACCTTGAGTGGTCCTTAATTGTTCGCCTTCGATTATTTTCTTCCCCCACTCTACCAGAGAGGCTTCACTCAACAGGTCCGGTACGGTATTGGAAGCAGGCAAGCCATATAACTCTTTATGTGCCACCTTGATTTCATCACGAAGCACTGCCAAATTGAGCACCTGAATAAAATGAGAGATATACAGCCGGGCAGTCTTCACATTCATCTGGTGTTTACGGCTGGCACGCGACTGATTATCGTAGCACTGGGTATAATAAATTTGCGCTGCCTCAAACCGATGCAAAAAGTTACGCGCTTCAAATAATGTCTTCAATGTAATAGCCAAGTCACGCACATTATACATCTCTCCCTTTTCGACAGCCGCTTTCAGCGCCCGAACTCTTGCTTGATCTGTATTTGGTAGTCGTCTATAAGGCATATCTCCGATACTTAACTACATTTCACGATACATTAATAATTTCACCAGATTCTTCAGTTCTTTTTTTCTGTCTTCCGCAACAGCTACCGCCGCCAGACTTTCCATAGCGAATGTATAATATTCACGCATTTTGCTTTCACAAATATTGCGGATATTCAACTGATTATAGATTTCAGTTACCGCTTCGATTTTTTCAGAAGGTTGAAAAGCCTCCGCATTCAACCAACGATTCAATTCAGCATGCTGCTTTTCATCCGCACGGTTCAGTGCTTTGATAAGCATATATGTTTTTTTATTGCAGAGGATGTCTCCACCTATCTTCTTCCCGAACACTTCCGGATCACCATATACATCCAACAAATCATCCTGTAACTGGAATGCTACTCCAATATGCATTCCAAAATTATATAGATTTTCTGCATCTTCAGCAGTCGCTCCTGCCAGAATTGCACCTATTTTAAGACTACCCGCAAGCAACACGGCTGTTTTCAAACGAATCATTTCAATGTATTCGTCTTCTGTAACGTCACAGCGAGATTCAAATTCCATATCCAGTTGCTGTCCTTCACAGATTTCGAGTGTAGTCAAACTGAATAAATCCATCACTTCTTTCAGGTGTTCCGGTGGACAACCCGTCATATACCGAAATGCCAGAATCAACATAGCATCTCCCGAAAGTACAGCAGTATTATCATTCCAGACCTTGTGCACGGTAGGTTTCCCTCTGCGCACATCCGAACGATCCATCAAATCATCATGCAACAAGGTGTGATTGTGGTAAACTTCAATCGCAGTGGCAGGATCGTATATAGACGCAACATCCTCCCGATACAAGTTATATCCCATCAACATTAATACAGGACGTATCCGCTTCCCACCCAGAGAAAGGATATATTCAATCGGTTCATAAAGTCCTTTCGGCGTCCGGGTAAACTGGATTTCAGAAATATGATTATTTATCTTATCGAGTAATTGAGAAGCTGTAAACATGATGAATAAAAAAATTAATGAATAAAAAGAGGCTGCCGAAAGCAGCCTCTCCATTTATAGTGTTACAAATTACTGCAATCTAAACATCACAGGAACTGTAAATTTAACACGTACCGGTTTTCCGCGCTGCATACCTGGTTTCCACTTCGGCATGGTATTAATCACACGGAGGGCTTCTTTATCCAGATACGGGTCGACGCTACGTACAACCTTCGCATCTACGATACTACCGTCTCTGTTAACAACGAACTGTACGATAACACGTCCTTGAGTTCCGTTTTCCTGTGCGATAGTCGGATATTTAATATTTTTTGCCAGATACTGCATCAAAGCTGCTTGTCCGCCCGGGAAGTCCGGCATATTTTCTACAACCTCGAAAATAGTCTGTTCTTCCGGTTCTTCTTCAACCACTTGTACAGGCACATATTTTACTTCTACACGAGCTTGATTATCTTCATTGATAATAGTTGTTGTTTCCTCAATATCAGCTTTATCATCCACAATCTCCAGCAATTCTGCTACCTTTGGAGCTTCAGGTGGTGGTGGAGCTGCTTGTTCAGGGGTTTCGGTAATAGGAATAATTTCCTCTTCAAACACGACATCGGCTACTGCCTGGCTTGTATCTATCTTCACGTCACGCTGGGTCCATTCGAACGCCACGAACATGAAAGCTAGAACTACCACGTAACCAACGAGCAACCATGTAGACTTCTTGCCTTCCAGGTCTGCCTTGGGTGATTTTTTAACTTCCATAAATTTATTAATATAATGATTAAAAAAAGTGTCCTTTCATGTGTCTCCGGGCAAATATAGTACATTTTCATGTATTCGTTCCCCTCTTTGCCTCTTTTTATCCGGCTTTTTAACTTTTTTAATTCTTTCGTACTTGTCTTGCTCCTTTTAACGGCAAACTTATGGTTGATTTTCAAATTTACCGTATCTTTGGCGAACAAATCAGATGAACTGAATATGAAAAAGATAACAATTGCAATCGATGGCTTTTCCTCTTGTGGAAAAAGTACAATGGCCAAAGATCTTGCCCGCGAAGTGGGTTACATTTACATTGACAGTGGAGCCATGTATCGTGCGGTCACTTTATATAGTATAGAGAACGGGATTTTCAACGGAGACGTGATCGATACGGAGAAACTGAAAAAAGAAATCAAGAACATTCGTATATCTTTCCAGCTGAATAAGGAAACCGGACGTCCCGACACGTATCTGAACGGCGTGAATGTGGAGAATAAAATCCGTTCAATGGAGGTTTCTTCCAAAGTGAGCCCTATCAGTACGCTTGACTTCGTACGTGAAGAAATGGTGGCGCAGCAACAAGCAATGGGAAAGGAAAAGGGCATCGTCATGGATGGCCGGGATATAGGAACTACCGTTTTCCCGGATGCGGAACTGAAAATATTTGTAACCGCTACTCCCGAAATCCGTGCTCAACGTCGTTATGACGAGCTGAAAGCAAAAGGACAGGAAGCCAGCTTCGACGAAATTCTGGAAAACGTGAAACAACGGGATTATATCGATCAAAACCGTGAAGTAAGCCCGCTGCGCAAAGCAGAAGATGCGCTGCTCCTGGATAATACCGACTTATCGATTGAAGAGCAGAAAAAATGGCTTTTCGAACAATTTAATAAGGTAAGTAAATAGTTTGTTTTATGATCAAGGTAGAGATAGACGAAGGTTCCGGCTTCTGCTTTGGTGTGGTGACAGCCATTCATAAGGCAGAAGAAGAGTTGGCAAAGGGAGAAACACTCTATTGCCTCGGAGACATTGTGCACAATAGCCGGGAAGTGGACAGGCTGAAAACGATGGGATTAATCACCATCAATCGGGAAGAATTCAAGCAATTGAAAAATGCAAAAGTATTGCTCCGGGCGCATGGAGAGCCACCGGAAACTTATATGATTGCCCGTGAAAATAAGATCGAGATTATCGATGCGACCTGTCCGGTTGTATTACGTTTGCAGAAACGCATCCGACAAGGCTATCTGGCAGACAGCGACGAAGAAAAGCAAATTGTCATCTACGGCAAGAGCGGACACGCTGAAGTGCTGGGACTGGTAGGGCAGACAGACGGAAAAGCAATTGTGATTGAAAAGGCAGAGGAAGCCAAAAAGCTGGATTTAAATAAAAGTATCCGCCTTTTCTCACAGACAACCAAGTCACTGGACGAATTTCAGGAAATCGTAGAATACTTCAAACAACATATTTCACCGGAGGCTACTTTCGAATATTATGATACGATCTGCCGCCAGGTTGCCAACCGTATGCCTAAGCTCCGGGAGTTTGCGGCTACACACGATTTGATCTTCTTCGTCAGCGGCAAAAAGAGTTCGAACGGAAAGATGCTGTTTGAAGAATGTTTGAAAGTGAACGCTAATTCGCATTTGATAGATAACGAGAAAGAAATCGATCCTTCTCTTCTTCAAAACGTAAAATCGATTGGTGTATGTGGGGCGACTTCTACTCCGAAATGGTTGATGGAGAAGATTTACAATCACATTCGGACGCTTATCAAAGAATAATTGCTTTATTCATAAAAGAATAATAGCAAAGCAACATAAGAAAAAACGGCAAAGTAACACGAATGAATAAAAAG
>NZ_JBDFVF010000067.1:0-7767 GCF_040913205.1 Bacteroides sp. MSSM.1001136sp1_RTP21357st2_D2_RTP21359_211015
GATTCATGGAAATAAAAGTCAGGCAGCGCGGCAGTTGGCTTTGGGCAATTTCAAGTCGGGCAAAACACGTGTGATGGTGGCTACTGATATTGCAGCCAGAGGTATCGATATTAACGAACTTCCTTTAGTTATCAACTATGATCTTCCTGATGTGCCGGAAACGTATGTGCATCGTATCGGACGTACCGGAAGAGCCGGGAATACAGGGACAGCACTGACATTCTGCTCGCAGGAAGAGCGTAAACTCGTTAATGATATTCAGAAACTGACGGGTAAGAAGCTGAATAAAGCCAGTTATACTATTTGAAATCAACAAATAACAATCTCTTTAAAATTAATATAAAACTAAATATAAATTCTATGGCAAAATCCATGACAGTTGGTAAACGTGAAAATGAAAAGAAAAGACTCGCTAAACGAGAAGAAAAACTGAAAAAGAAAGAAAGCAAGAAATTATCAGGCAGCTCAAATAGCTTTGAGGATATGATTGCCTATGTAGATGAGAACGGAATGATAACTTCGACTCCTCCGACAGAGGATATAAAGAAGGAAGAAATTAATCCGGATGAAATAATTATAGCAACTCCTAAAAAGGAAGAAGAGGAGCCAACGATCTTGAGAGGACGGGTTGAGTTTTTTAATGAGTCAAGAGGATTTGGCTTTATTAAAGACCTTTCAGGTGTTGAGAAATACTTTTTTCATGTAAACAATGTCATTGGCAATATTGCAGAAAATAATATCGTAACATTTGACCTTGAGCGTGGAGTGAAAGGCATGAATGCGATCAATATCTCTTTGGAAAACAAATCTACATCGGAAGATTTAGCTCAATCTAAACCTGTATAGGGAAGTGTATATTCTGCTTGTGTGTAAAATAAAAAACAAAATAATTAGAGATATGAAAAAAGGTAATATAATGCGTGATGTTATTTCATCCAGTCAGTTTACTGAAAATGTTATTAAAGAGTACAAAAAGGGTTTGGGAGATATGGTATTGGTAGCAATAACTCCGCGGACTACCATTGAACTTCCTGCGCATTTGACTCAAGCAGAAATAGATGCTCGTGTGGAGATTTATAAAAAACTGCATAGTTCTAAAGTATAGGCGGTTGCAAATTGCAATACGAGGAATAAAAAAATCCCTTGAACTTCAAAAGTTCAAGGGATTTTTTTATTACCGAATCGATAGTGGTGCCACCAGGAATCGAACCGGGGACACAAGGATTTTCAGTCCTTTGCTCTACCAACTGAGCTATGGCACCTCGTGCTTGTTCGGTCCGGTAATATCTCTTTTGCGGTTGCAAAGGTAGTGAAACTTTTGGATTCTGCAAGTCTTATGGAAATAAAAAACACTGATAAAAAGTTAGTCGGCTAATTATCAGTGTTGTATAAGATGAAAATATTTCAGGTATGTGATGAAATCTATTGCTTATCTTCTTTTAATGGATTCCATCCCTGTGCTTTTAGTTCGAATTCTTGTCCATCACGGGTAATCAATGCACAGCCAAGTTCGGGTTTGGTAATATGTCCGATGAGACGAACTCCTTCCATTTGTGAAATTTTCTCATGATCGGCGATGGAAACAGTAAAGAGTAGTTCATAATCTTCTCCACCATTCAAGGCACAAGTCGTAAGATTCATGTTAAACTCTTCAGCCATAACAGCTGTCTGATAATCGATTGGGATGTGCTCCTCGTAAACGCGGCAACCAGCATTGCTTTGTTTGCAGATATGCATCAGTTCTGATGACAGGCCGTCGGAAATGTCCATCATAGAAGTAGGGACAATATTGGCGGCTGCCAATTTCTCAATGATATCTTTGCGCGCTTCCGGTTTCAATTGGCGTTCTAATAAATACTCTTTGCCGGAGAAATCCGGTTGGACATCTTTATCACCTTGCAATACGACTTTTTCACGTTCCAAAAGTTGTAAACCCATATAGGCTGCTCCCAAGTCGCCGCTGACGCAGATCAGGTCAGTGTCTTTGGCTCCATTACGGTAAACTACTTTATCCTTATCGGCATCGCCGATACAAGTAATGCTGATAGCAAGACCTGTCAGAGAAGAAGTGGTATCGCCTCCCACAATGTCGACATTGTATTGCTGGCAAGCCAGACGGATACCGGAATAAAGTTCGTCCATATCTTCCACGCTGAAACGCTTGGAAAGACCAAGAGATACCGTAATCTGCCGGGGAGTACCGTTCATGGCATAAATATCGGAGAAATTAACTACTGCTGATTTATATCCCAAATGCTTCAAGGGAACATAAGTCAGGTCAAAATGCACACCTTCCATAAGCAGGTCGGTTGTTACCAGTACTTGCTTTTCTGAAGGGTAGGAGAGAACGGCGGCATCGTCGCCCACTCCATATTTGCTGGATTCGTTTTCCAGTTTGATTCCCTCGGTGAGGCGGTCAATCAGACCAAACTCACCAAGAGATGCTATTTCAGTTCTCATAAATCGGGATGATTGTTTAGGCACGGTTGATAAGTTCACGCATGATCGTGGTCATTTTCGGTTGAGCAGCGTCAGCGGCTTTCTGAACTTCTTCGTGTGTTACTTCTACGATTTTTCCTTCTACTCCTAAGTCGGTAATGACGGAAATACCAAAAACTTTGATACCACAATGGTTGGCTACGATAACTTCCGGAACGGTAGACATACCAACTGCATCAGCACCAAGGATATGGAATAGTTTATATTCGGCAGGAGTTTCGAAAGTAGGACCTTGCGTACCAATATACACTCCGTGTTGTACTTTAATTCCTTTTTCTTTGGCAATCTCGTCAGCCTTACTAATCAGTTCCTTGCAGTATGCTTCGCTCATGTCCGGGAAGCGAGGTCCGTAAGGGATATTTTTTCCGCGAAGCGGGTGTTCGGGGAAATAGTTGATATGGTCAGTGATAATCATCAGGTCACCGATTTCGAAATCTGCATTTGTACCGCCACTGGCATTGGATACAAACAAGGTTTTGATACCTAATTCACGCATGACACGTACAGGGAAAGTTACTTCTTTCATCGAATAACCCTCGTAATAGTGGAAGCGTCCCTGCATAGCCATGATATCCTTATTGCCTAGTTTGCCGAAAATCAGCTTACCGCTATGACCTTCGACGGTAGATACCGGGAAGTTGGGGATATCCGAATACTTTATTTCATACTTCTCGGTGATTTCGTTTGCCAAACTGCCAAGCCCGGTGCCTAGTATAATAGCAGTTTCCGGACTGGTATGCATCTTACCTTTCAGATAAGCTGCGGTTTCTTGTATTTTCTCTAACATAGTCAATAATATGTTGGTTAAATTTATCTTGTTGATTTTGTAATATTTCAATTTCAATAGGCAAGGCGTAGATAAATGGTTTCAATTCCTTGTCCAAAGCCGGATGGTTAATCAGGCGTGTTGCATCTTTCTCGGTGGTAATAATCAACCGGTGTTCTCCTTTCAGTTTATGAAACCGTTCTTTGATAAGCTGTATATCCCGATGAGTGAAATTGTGGTGATCGTCAAACGATAGTAAATCTATTTGTTTGGTACAACCTTCCAGTCTTTCGAGAATAGGGGCAGGTGAGGCAATTCCCGTCATCAATAATATATCAGTGTTTGTCAGTGAGGACAAAGCAACCTCATGGTTTGTCGAAATTGCATTTGTGTCCGGAGACATGGTAGGGAACACTGGTTGCAGGTTACCATACCGGAACGATGAGAAGAATAACTGTTGATATGGATAAAGGTTCAGCCGTTTCGTGATAATGTTATAATCAATAGGCTTGATGTCTTGCGGGCATTTGGTGACAATAACGATTTGCGCCCGATTCTTGCCGCTAATTGGTTCACGAAGCCGTCCTGCGGGGAGCAAAGTGTCATCACAGAATAATCGGTGATAATCCGTTAACAGAATACTCAATCCCGGTTTGACGTATCGGTGCTGGAAAGCATCGTCCAATAGGATAACATCTATTGAAGGCTTTTGCAGTGCAAGCAACTTTTCTATGCCATGACAACGCTTTTCATCGACAGCTACTGTGACAGACGGGAATTTTTGATGCATCTGGTAAGGTTCGTCGCCAATGCTTCTTGCCGTACTTTCCGGAGTTGCCAATACATAACCTTTCGTGTGCCGTTTATATCCCCGGCTTAATACAGCTACCTTATATTGATTACAAAGAAACTTTATCAGATATTCAGTGTGTGGAGTTTTTCCTGTCCCTCCTACAGCGAGATTACCCACGCTGATGATAGGTATATCAAAACTCTTTGATTGAAGAACTTCCCAGTCAAAGAGTTTATTTCTCATCATTACCACTGCTCCGTAGAGCCAGGAGGCAGGGTAGAGCCACTTATGTATCTTGATAAAGTGTTCGTCCATGTATTACGGTTTATTTTATATTCAGTTCGAACGGAATACGTGCCTGAATCATGGATTGTTCTTGCAGATTTTTCAGTAAGCCGAATTGCTGGTAGTACTCGCCTAATTTACTTTTCAGTAATTGTGATTCTACATAATTCGTCGGTTTCGTATCAAGCAGGGAAGACAGGAAATCTTGTTTCTCAGGATAAGACACAACGGTATAGCCTTCGATACCGGCTTTTGCAACAGCAATATCCAGTGCCTTGTCAATGCCACCTAATTCGTCTACTAATCCCAGTTCTTTAGCAGTTTCCCCAGTCCATACACGGCCTTCGGCAATCTTCTCGATAGCTTCCTTCGTCATGTGACGTCCTTCGGCACAACGAGTTACAAAGGTATCATATCCTTCAGTTATCATCATTTGAAGCAATGATTTCTCATCCTCGTTAAACGGACGCATGATATTTCCGAAATCAGCGTATTTATTCGTTTTTACGACATCATAACTTAAGCCGATTTTGTCAGTCAATCCTTTCACATTAGGAATCATACCGAAGATTCCGATAGAACCGGTCAGGGTAGTAGGCTCTGCAACAATCGTATCGGCAACGCAAGAGATGTAGTAACCTCCTGACGCAGCATAATCACCCATAGAGACAATGACCGGTTTCTTTGTTTTCAGCTCTTTTACAGCATGCCAGATTTGTTCCGAGGCGAAAGCGCTTCCACCTGGAGAGTTGACACGGAGTACAACAGCTTTCACATCATCATTATCTTTCAATTTGCGCAGGTCACGAATGACTTTCGAACCGACAATCCCGTCTTCGGAAGTTGCAGAGCTCGGATAGTCTGTAATCTCACCGGATGCATAATAAACAGCTACGATATTACCGCTTTTATCTTTCGGCACATTTTTCCTTACGTTCATCATGTCGCCCAATCCTAATATAGGAAGATTATCATCTTCATTGATCTCTACCAATTTCTTAAGATAATTGCGCACATCATTGCGATAAATCAGTGTATCAGCCAATCCGCATTTTATACTCTCTTCTGCCGGATAGAACATGAGCATGCGATCTGCATAAACATTCAGTGAGTCTACAGAAATATTGCGTGAAGTAGATACCCCTTCCGTAACCTGCCCCCAGATAGAAGTGATAAATGTGGTAACCTGTTCGCGGTTGGCAGGACTCATTTCCGTAGCAATAAACGGCTCTACGGCAGATTTGTAAGTTCCTACCTTGAACACCTGCATCTCAACTCCTATTTTTTGCAGCAAATCTTTGTAGAACAGGGGAGCAGAGGCGATACCCCGCCATTCAATCATTCCTTTGGGATTGAGCAACACCTTATCGGCTGCACTGGAAAGATAATAAAGTCCCTGCGTATAGGAGTCTGCATAAGCAATAACGAATTTTCCACTTTCTTTGAAGTCGAGCAGTGCGTTGCGGATTTCCTGCAAAGAAGCATAGGAGGTGCCTAATGAGTTTGCCTGTAGATAAATCCCTTTAATATTTTCGTTTTCTTTAGCCTTCTGGATAGAAGAAAGAATATCGTCCAGTCCGTACGTGTTAGATCCGTCACCCAACAACTGTGATAAAATACCCAGCGGATCTTCTTGCGTACGTTCAACCAACGTTCCGTTTAAGTCGAGCATCATTACAGAATTCTTTTTTACGATTGTTTCCGTGTCCGAAGCAGACATGATGCCAAACAACGTTACCATGCTGATTATAAATAATACAATACTTGACAAAATGATACCTGTCACCGTGGCAAGTGTAAATTTCAAGAAATCTTTCATTATACTTATTGTTTTTTGCGCCAGCTTGTTATTAAGCTAACAAAGATAAATAATTGAGTTGATATTTATTCAATAAGTCGTACGAATTTTTGTTTTATCACAGCGAATCCATATAAATAGGAACTTCCTTCATTTAAGATTTAAGTATATTTGTCTGTATCAAATCCTTTTAAATGAGAAGAAATCTCTAATTTTGTGGCACAACTATTAATACATTGAATAATACTATCATGAAAAAACTCACATCTATCTTTTTATTGCTCTTGTTTGTATGGACGGTACAAGCGCAAACTGCTCGTGAAGAGATCCGTGCAAACCGGTATTTATCCGCTAATAATTATTATGCATATCCCACGCCTACTGCCAAGCAGACAGCTGCTCCTAAGGGGTACGAACCTTTTTATATCAGTACATATATGCGTCATGGTTCACGGTATTTGATTGATCCGAATGATTATCGTTTCCCCAAGCAAACTTTATTAAAAGCCGATTCTTTAAACAAACTTACTGCAACAGGTAAAAACACACTGGATATTGTTTTGCGCATGGCTGATATGGCGGAAGGTCGTCTTGGTGAACTGACTTCGGTGGGAGCACGCCAACACAGAGGAATTGCAAAGCGTATGTATACTAATTTCCCACAAATATTTGCGGATGGAACAGAAGTGGATGCCCGTTCCACAGTTGTCATCCGGTGTATATTATCCATGACATCCGAGTGTCTCCAATTGCAGGCGATAAATCCTAATCTATGTATCAAGAATGATGCAAGTTACCATGATATGTATTACATGAATCCTCCTGCTAAGGATTTGAGTAAAATAGCTAGTTCCGATAAAGTGAAAAAGGTTCAGAAAGATTTTGAGGCTACCCATGTACGTCCGGAACGGTTGATGAAAACATTGTTTACAGACGAAGCGTATGTCAAAGCAAACGTTGATGAAGCGCGCCTGATGAGACGTCTTTTTGATTTGGCTTGTAATATGCAGAGTCATGATACAGATATGCAGCTATATTCTCTTTTCACGGATGAAGAGTGTTATGATCTATGGAGCTGTAACAACTTATATTGGTATCTGACACACGCTTGTTCTCCTGTAACGGATGGTTTGATGCCCTATCGGGAAGCCGACTTGTTACGTAATATTTTAGATAGGGCAGATGCTGCTTTGAAAGAAGGTAAAAAGCAGGCCACTTTAAGATTTGGCCATGAGTCTTGTCTGTTACCGTTGGTCGCTTTATTGGAACTGAATCATTATGGTGAATCTTACCCTGATGTAGAAAAGTTATCCGAACAATGGAGAGCGTATGATATTTTCCCGATGGCTAGTAACGTGCAATTCGTCTTTTTTCATAAAAAAGGAAGTAACGATGTATTGGTAAAAGTATTACTTAATGAAAAGGAAACTAAACTACCGGTGAAAACAGACGTAGCCCCTTATTACCACTGGAAAGATGTAGAAAGCTACTATCGTGAAAAACTAGATAAATATCAGCGTATATAATGCGACATTAACTTAACATTATTATATTTACCATGAGAAGAAAAACCCCTTTTATGGCTGCAACTCTGGCAGCAGGCTTGTTTTATTATTCTTCTTGTAC
>NZ_JBDFVF010000068.1:0-5412 GCF_040913205.1 Bacteroides sp. MSSM.1001136sp1_RTP21357st2_D2_RTP21359_211015
CAATGCTTCAAGGAAATGTTTCCAAGTTTTTCCAAATCGATTTTCTGCTAAATCCATAATGCTTCATTTTTATACATAGCAAAAATATAAGAATGAAAAAAGGCCGACAAGATAGAATCGCGGAGACGCTTACTTCCAAACAGGTGAAAAAGGCTGTGTAAGAGTTGCCCTTCACCCGTAAACGACTTATTTATAGGGAGCCCGGAAGAAAGGTGAAGGTGAAGAGGGAATTGAAAATAAAAGATATGAGGGGATGTATCGCTTGTTTATAATGACTGACTTTTGAATCTTTTTAGTTTAGTTATAGCTAATTTCTTCGATGAAATGGGAGAAAATAAAAATCCTCCACATCAAATGCAGAGGATTTTGTGATCGCGACAGGATTCAAACCTGTAACCGGCTGATCCGTAGTCAGCTACTCTATTCAGTTGAGCTACGCGACCTCAAATAATATAACTTGTAAATTTTTCAGTGACCGCGACAGGATTCAAACCTGTAACCGGCTGATCCGTAGTCAGCTACTCTATTCAGTTGAGCTACGCGGCCATTCTGTTAATTCAAAAAAGTGATCGCGACAGGATTCAAACCTGTAACCGGCTGATCCGTAGTCAGCTACTCTATTCAGTTGAGCTACGCGACCGTTATTTTGTTTTAACGGGTGCAAAGATACGGACTTTTCCCGAATTAGCAAGCTTTTCACCGACTTTTTTTGTAGAAAATTATTCTATGAACCGATAATTGAATAGTTGTAAACCTATACTTAGTCCGACATTCCACTCCCTTTTCGGTGAGCTATAATGATTTACATATGCAGAGATATCTCCAAAAGGCAATTGACATACAACAGAAATTTCTCCTAAATATTCAAACTTGGAGAAAGCTTTTCCGTAATATGCTTTATTCAACGAGTTTTTTTCGATTGGATAAATAGGCATAAAACCATAAAATTCTCCCCGAAGATGGAACATCTGGCTTAAACGGTAAATAGGCCGAATGCCGGCTCCGACAAATTGATTGGCACGAAAGGCTTCGTTGTAAGTCAATTTGCTATGTAATGTAGGAGAAAACTCTCCAGCTTGCATCATTGTGGCCGTATAGTTCTCGGAGAAGTTTTTGGAGGCATACAGGGCTTTCAAATACCATCCTAAAACCCAATGTTCACTCATATTATGATATTTCTCTTTCATATAAGATAATTGCAGCCAGGAGTGATGATCTTTGTTGTTACTGGTCGTACTTCCTTCGCCCGGATAGAATCGTTCTTTTCCAACGAAAATCTGGGCTACAAGGGCTTCTCTGTATCCACGTGTAGGATATTGTTTGGAATTAAGAGTACTTCCATTAAAACTAATTGATCCACCAAATAAATCATAGCGGCTTTTATCAAATTTGTCATTTCCGAAGTCAATGACACTTTTTTGAAAATATTTATCCTCTATTCTTGCAATTCCTACTCCAAACTCTGCTCGCTTGCTCGAAAGGAAAGGTAATCCAACCTGTAATTTCAAGAAACGTTCGTCTTTCTGGTTAAAGGCCGGTTTGTTATTTCGCGAAAAAAGTTTGTCCTTCTTAAAATAGTCGAAAGTACTGATCGAACCTATAAGACGATACGAGGTAGGAATGGCAGTGGCAAAGTCTATTTTTGCCATAAATTGCACGTTGTTATATACCTTTCCAAGTTGCCCGTCAAGAATAAACTCTTTGGCATAGTAGTTTAAGTCCTGATAACTAAGTCCCAGGTAGATCTGATTCGAATTGGAGGTGGATATGTTACCTCCCAGCCGTACAGCAAAGTTGTTTTCCAGTTTGACTTTTAAATGCAGATCATAGGTGTCATCTTCCGGATTATAAATTGCATGCGGTATGATTTCTGAAATCATTTTATCTGATAGCAATCGAAAATAACCTTGCTTTAAATCTTCATAGGTGAATTCTTTGTTATCCGACTTATGAAATTCTTTCTTCATATATGCCTGTTGTTGTGGATTAGCTCCATCAATGATGATATTTTTAAAACGTAGTTCCGGGAAATTACTACGGTATACCATTCTCCTTAAACGAATATTGTCCAGATTCACACGCCGATGGATACGGCTTTTGATAGAATCCATCATGCTGATGGTTCGATTATATCCTATATCATGTAATTCGTCGATGCGTTGAAAATCCATCAGATTGACGTTGTCATATTTGAACGTCATTAAAATCCCCATAGAGTCCGGAATAGAATAGTCGGTTTTCTGCATCACCATATTCTCAATTTGACTCATGAGGTCATTTTCCTTGGGTTTAGTGGGATTGGTGGATACAACGCTTCCTATAATGACATCCGGATGAAAATCATCTCTCATGACGTCCGTGGGAAAGTTATTATAGATACCTCCATCGTAGGCCAGTACATTGTCTATTTCAATGGGTTTAAACATGAAAGGGAAGCTCATGGAAGCTCTGACGGCATCTCCTAAATCTCCTTCCTTCATGACTAACTGTTTTTTATTGTACACATCGGACGCAATGCAACGGAAAGGAACAAAAAGTTTATCAAAATCTCCCTTACAAGCGGCCGTAGCACGTGCATATAGGTCAACAAACACGAGATTCATTTGAATCGGGTTGACAACACTGGTAGGCAGGAATTGAGGTTTTAAACTCTTCAGTGAATCTTTGAATGAAAAACGAATATTGAAAAATTCGGGAGTGGGAAGATTCTTTTTGAAATGATATACGTATTTCTCTTCCACTTCTCCGGAATACCATCGTTTAAAGTCCTCCGATTTGAGCAGTTCTACCATGTCGTCAGGAGAGTATCCCATGGCATACAAGGAGCCGATAATGGCTCCCATGGAAGTACCAGCAATGTAGTCAATAGGGATGTTGTTTTCTTCCAATGCGCGAATGATGCCGATGTGCGTCATTCCTTTGGCGCCACCACCGCTTAATACAAGTCCTACTTTTTGGGCATGGATAGCCGGGATAATCAGCCATAAAGTAATGAACACTAAAAAAATCTTTCTCATAACCCAAATCAAACAATTGAATTTTTTGTCTATTAAGTGTTCAAATATATACAATACTTTTCAATTAATCGATATTTTGCCGATCGTTTTAAATTGAAAAAGAGCATTACAACGTGTATTTAACGTTGAATGCTCTTTCTTGAAGTATGTGTAATGTTTAAAGGGGCGATATTAAATCAGCTCAATGCTACGTTTTACGAAGTTATTCAAAGCTTCACCTCTTAACATATTGTTTTGAAGTAAGGCCAGATCGATAAGCTGGCGGATAACTTTGTTATTGCTTGCATAGCCGATAAAGATAGCTTCTTTCTTGCTTTTCAGATCATCCCACTTCTTGTCGAGATCGTTTAATTCATCTTTTTCAGCTGTTGGGATGTCTTCTTCCTTTTTATCCTTCTGTTTGTCTTTCAACTCATTACGTTGTTTGTTGACGTTATCCATTTCGGAGAGTATCGGAGCTACTTCTGCTTGACAGGCATTCTCTTCTTCATTCAATACTTGTTTTATCAACTTGTGGTCTGAATTCAGGATCAGATTGAACATGTCAGGCATTTCGCCGTAGAAGCTCATTCCGGCTTGAATATTTGCCATTTCTTTCATACGACGCATATATTCGCTTTGAGTAATCATGACCGGAGCCGAATTTTCTCCCAACGCTTGCGTCATCACATTGAATTCAACCTTATCCATTTTAGGCAATTGGCTCTTGAAGGCTGTTGTGATTGCATCTTGTTTGTTGGCTTCCAGAGTTTCACCTTTCTTGTCTTCTTTTACAATCAGATTGTCAACAACATCACTGTCTACACGGGTGAAACGGGATTTCTCAAGCTTTTGCTCCAACATACTTACCATAGCTACATCTAACTGGCCATCCATGAGCAAGACATTATAGCCTTTATTGGTTGCAGCCTCAATATAGCTGTATTGTTCGTCCTTGTTATTTGCATACAGATAGATTAGATTTCCATCTTTGTCTGTCTGGTTATCTTTAATAAGGGTCTGATATTCCTCGAATGTGTAATGTTTGTCATTTGTATCGGTGAAAAGGGCGAATTTTTGCGCTTTATCATAGAAATCCTCTTGTGTGAGCATTCCATAATTGATAAATATTTTCAAGTCGTTCCACTTTTCTTCAAACTGCTTACGATCATTCTTGAATATAGACTGTAAACGGTCGGAAACTTTCTTGGTGATATAAGTTGAAATCTTCTTCACGTTTGAGTCGCTTTGCAAGTATGAACGGGAAACGTTCAACGGAATATCCGGAGAATCTATTACTCCATGTAACAAAGTCAGGAAGTCCGGCACAATGCCTTCAACAGAGTCTGTTACATATACTTGATTGCAATATAACTGAATCTTGTTCTTATTTAATTCAATATTGCTCTTTACCTTCGGGAAGTAGAGGATACCAGTCAGATGGAATGGATAATCCACATTCAGGTGAATCCAGAAGAGTGGTTCATCAGACATCGGATATAGCTTGCTATAGAATGATTTGTAATCTTCATCCGAAAGTTCGCTAGGTTTGCGTGTCCACAAAGGAGTGGTATCATTGATTATATTATCTTCAGCCGTTTCTACCTGTTTGCCGTCTTTCCATTCTTTCTTTTTTCCAAATGCAATAGGAACAGGAAGGAAGCTGCAATATTTCTTCAGAAGTTCGGAGATACGTGCTTCTTCGAGGAATTCTTTGCAGTCGTCATCAATGTATAAGATGATATCTGATCCACGGTCGGCTTTTTCTATTTCTTCAATAGTGAATTCAGGGCTGCCATCACAAGTCCATTTTACGGCTTTTGCATCGTCTCTGTATGATTTAGTGATAATCTCCACTTTCTTTGCAACCATAAAGGCAGAGTAGAAGCCAAGTCCGAAATGTCCGATAATGGCATTTGCATCGTTCTTATACTTCTCCAGGAAGTCATTAGCTCCAGAGAAAGCTATTTGATTGATGTACTTCTCTATTTCTTCTGCAGTCAAACCGATACCACGGTCAGAAATGGCAATAGTATCTTTGCCTAATTCAACGTGAACAGTTAAGTCACCCAGTTCACCTTTGAATTCGCCAATAGAAGCAAGCGTATTCAGCTTCTGAGTGGCATCTACCGCATTGGATACTAACTCGCGCAGAAAAATCTCATGGTCACTGTACAAAAACTTTTTAATGATAGGGAAAATGTTTTCTGTTGTAACCCCAATATTACCTTTTTGCATAATACGTATATTTTTTTAGTTTATCTATTGATTAATTTTAATTGATATTTGTCCATACAGAGACAAAAAAAATGCCAGACCCGAAGGTCTGACATTATGGCATATTAAGGGGACTTCTATAAATTAAATCCCTGATTATAAGTTGCATAAGCGGATAAAATGCTTATATTTGCAGAAA
>NZ_JBDFVF010000069.1:0-5329 GCF_040913205.1 Bacteroides sp. MSSM.1001136sp1_RTP21357st2_D2_RTP21359_211015
AATTTGATGTGTGCATCAGAAGCGAGATCTCTCCATCTTTGATATTCAATCGAACGCCTAATGTTGCCAGTGCATCTTGCATCAGTTTCAGATTTTCTTTGTTCTGTTTTTTGATACTTTCCGGAATATTTTTTTCCGAAACACTATACTGCAGATATAGATCCTTACTCTCTTTTGCGTATTCCTTTAATTTTTTCATAGATTTTTCGTTCATTGCCCCATCTCCTTTCATATTTAATTTTGACAGCGTAATTATATCACATTTCTTGTTTGCTGTCAAATTTAATTTTGATAGTGTTAGAGAAATATCTACACTTTGGCTGTTTAAAAATTGTCGAAATTAAAGGAGATAGCTGATAACACTTGCTACTTTTATATTTAAATTTGACAGTAAAAACTCGCCAGCTAACTAGCCTTGCGCGCACGCGCGTGTTAGTTAGCTTGTTTATATATATTATTTAATTACTTGTTTAATTACTTGTTTACGGAGTTAATAAATAGCGCAAAATCAACGTTTTTGCGGTATAATGGTGGTATTTTTTGCGGTATATAGTGGTATTTTTTGCGGTATAATGGTGGTATTTTTTGCGGTATAATGGTGGTATTTTTTGCGGTATAATGGTGGTATTTTTTGCGGTATATAGTGGCATGTAGATATTGACAGTATACCACCATTATATTATGATAGAGAATAGGAGGTGGCTCATGTCTAAAAAAATTACATTAACTAAAAATTATATAGTCGAAAAATCGAAACCTTTAATATGGTCAAAGTTTTCAGAATACAACCTTGGAGAAATGAGATTGATTGATACATACTTGGCTAAAATAAATGCAAGAGAAGAAGAAAGTTCGGAAGTAGTCTTTACTATTGATGAGTATTTAAGGCTACTTGGATATGAGTATCCAAATAAATTGAAAAGCAGCGAAATTGAAAAGAGTCTTGACAAACTTCTTGGTTCAAGAATAAAAATTGATTTGAACAATAATGGGGATTATATAAAAGTAAATTTATTTTCGGACGCAAGAGTTATTGTGAGTGATCCTGAGTTTGGCAAAAGAACAATAACGATAGATTGTAATCCAAAACTCAAAGAAGCATTTTTCGGATTGGCTGAAAAAGGATATATTGAATATGCATTAGACTATTCTTTGCGTTTGAAATCAAAATATTCTCTAAAATTATATCCTCTCTTAAAAGACAAACTATACAGGAGAGAATGGACTGTAGAACTTAAAGATTTAAGAGAACTAATGGGAGCAACAAATAAAAACAATGAGAGCTTTCGAGAATTTAATAAAGTGCTACAAAAATGTAAGAAAGACATAAATGAAGTTACAGATATTGAATTTGAATACGAAAAAATAACTAAAGGGCGTTTAACGCGGGCAATTAAATTTAAAATAAAAAAGTGTACTGCAGAACAAGATCAGATAAATGGGCAGATGGATATTTATGACTTTCCAGAATATTGTCCAGACTCTGATCCGACTGCAGATCCGGAACAAAATGCTGTTCTTGAAGGTAAATTTACGTTATGGTCTGAAGCATGTGGCAATGAATTTAATCGATCACAGTTGGAAGAACTGGCACTGCTTGCAGAGGGACATGTAGAGTATGACCCAGCAGATGCAGGACGTCATGATCTGGACATCTATCACTATTTGTTGCGAAAATACAAATCTCTGCAGAACAAAAAAGATGTGAAGAGCCGGTTTGGATATATGAAGTATTTGGTTGAAAATAATGCATAATAAAAATCAAAAAAATTGTAGATATATTCCTCCAGAGTATATGAAAGAGCAGTGATTGTGAGAAAATGAATATACCAGCGCAACCAACTTTCATATTTAATTATGATAGTAATGAGATAGAATACGAAACATATACTATCAATTTTAATTATGATAGTAGTAAAAAGCGACAAGTACGCTAACTAGCAATGCTCCTGTGTTAGCTATCTTGTTTAGTAAGAGTACAAATCTTTGCTACATAATGGTAGGGACGGGTATACGGTTTATAAGTGGTGGTATAAGGAGAAAAAATGAAAACAATAAGAGAGATTGCTGAGATATGCGGAGTATCCGAACAAGCTGTTAGAGCATGGTGTAGAAAAAATCATATTGCGAAAGATGCGAAAGGAAGTTTCGCAATCAGCGAAACTATAGAATATAGGATTTATAGGCATTACAAGGCTGATGTTGCGAAAGATGTTTCGCAATCAGCGAAAGCAGATTATGCAGTGAATCAAGCCATTATTGATCTACTTCGTAAGGAATTAGATCATAAAAATAAACAAATAGATGAGCTGAGTAAAAGACTCATGGAGTGTCAGAAGCTGTTAGATCAGGAGCAACAGCTCCGTATGGTAACAGAACAAAAAATATTGATAGAAGATCAAGAAGAATTACCTAAGAAATGGTGGAAGTTTTGGGAATAAAAGAAAGGAATATGATAATGAAAAATAGTTATACCATAAAAGGATTGCATACAGTTGGTCAGTATAAAATAATGCAAGAGATTAACAAAAATTTTGAAGAAGAAAGTGTAGATGTATATTTTGTATCAGACGAAGAAGCAGTTGTAAAAGATAAAAATGGGAATCAAATGAAAGTTCTGTACAGAGATAAAATGGTGAAAGTTCTGGTAGTATGAAATAGCAAGGAGGAAATGAACGGATGGATGAGGTGAAATACAAAAAAGGAGATATTGTATTATTTCGATATGGACAAAAAACAAAAAGTGGAACGATTGTTATAGTGGATGCTCATGGTACATTCTGTCAGCAAGAAGAGCCGTCTTATGATATTGAGGTAACGAACGATCTGCTTGATCAGAATGGATTGTATAAGCATATTCAGCAATCTTGGATTTTATAGAAAAGTCGGTGAGATAAATAGATGAAAGAACAGATGAGGGAATTAAAAAACAAAGTATATGAGTAGGCAGGTTACTGCCTACTCATATACTTTGTGAGGGTGTAAAATAAAGTGTGTAAGTCGAGAAAAACAAATTTCAAAACTTACGCACTTTGTTTTTCAGAGTGTGTTAAGATAGCAGGAAAGGAATTGAAAAGGATGAATACACTCACTATAGCAAGAAGAAACACCAAACCGACAGCTAGCACAGGCTATAGATCAGGAGCAACAGCTTCGCATGGCAACGGAACAAAAGTTTTTGTTGTTAGAAAAGAGGTGGTGGCATTTTTCGTAAAATAGGCGAATTGCCTAAAAAACAAAAAAAAACAGAATAAATATTATATATATTATTCAACAATATTGAACAGAAAGAAAAAATGTGTCATAATAAAAAATAATTTAAGGTGTTTTAATATTCGGATAGTCTTACATATGAAAATTCATGAGAAGAATTACCGAATAGCGAAAGGGCAGGGAATAAAAAAGGGGAGGGATTTATGAAATAAAGCAGATATCTGTTAGTTGGTGTAGTTGGTAATCGTTTTTAGCGTAAGTTATTTTTGTATGAAAGGGGAAAATATGAAGAACGTTATAAAAAATAGTTTGCTTGTTTTTGCTTTATCCATAATATCCATTTTATCTTTTCCTAATGTAGCATATGCATTTGAAACCTATGCAATAGATACTGATGAAATGAAAGAATTAATAGATAGAGGACTAAAAAAGGGGGATGAAATTGAAAATAGTCATGTTTTTGCTATGCCTGATAATGGCTGGAATATTGTAACAGTAGGTTTAAATTATTTAGAGTCTTATTATGAAAAAAATAGCACTCAGAATATATTCTCCTTTAGAGAGAAAATATATACCGAAAAAAGGTCAGGAGTTGGATCTGGAAGTATTAAGTTAGAAGTATCAAACGTCTTACATACAGATGGTAGCAATAATGTTATTATTTCGGAGTTTGAACGGGGAGATATTATGTATGATCCTAATAAGTGGGATCATGGATCACACTATTATAATACTACTAAAAAAACATATGCTAAAAATACTAAATATGATGGACAAGTTACATATTTACTCACCTGTCCAGATGCAATCCCCGCTAGTGCAGCCGAATCAGCAAGAATTTCTCTTGCAACAAATTAAGTGTTTGATAAGGAGAAAATAGATTATGAAAAAAAGAAGAATAATAGTATTGTTATCAGCTTGTTTGGTTATCGGTTCAGTTTCTGTATATGCAGCATCACCAAATCCTAATATTGAAACAATGCAAAACGTAGGACAATTATTTAAATCCTACGAAAACAATACAGATGATTCGATCTTTGCAAAAGGAAAGTCTGGTGGAATTATTACTAAAAAAGATATTGAACAAGCTACTGAATTTTATATTTTAGCGGAATATGATAAAAACACTGCAAGAGAGAAAGCAATAGATTATATGCTAAAAAGAGACGCGACATATCAAAAAGCAATTTCAGAAGGGTATACAGTAACGGATGATGAAGTATGGGCGTACTTAGAAGAATTGAAAAATATTATTAATGAAGCGGTTAATAAAGAAGAAGCTCAAGCTCTTATAAATCAATTTGACTCCGAAGAGGAATATTGGCAACATGAATTCGAGGTTTATAAAATCAATTTACCAATCGAAAAATATCTAGAAGCAGAAAAAAAGGAGTATTTAGAAAAGAGTCGTGCTACGTTAAATGAAAAAAAGAATTCTACAGATCCTATGGAAGAATATAATGAGCATATTGAATCAATACAAAATGATTTAGTAGAGAGTGAGCAATATGAAATAATGGAATGAATTAGATAGAATCTTTCTTAAAAAAATATTGTAATATGGTATACTGAACATAGGAAAAATGATAGAAATGCTCATGAAGCAGTACGAAAAGCCCCGGAGTTGCTACCTCCGGGGCTTTTCTATTCCGTTTTGGGAGGGGCTTAAGCCCTAGGCTGACTACCGTTTATCGTCTCCGTCTAACCATTTGCATATGTAGTAGGTAAGATAGACCTAGATATGTGAGGTTTACCACAAAAGCAAAATGCCCGTAGAGCCGATAAAATAAGGCTTTGCGGACATTTAAGAAGATATAAAAAGATAGTCAAAAAGACATATATAATTTATTATAATTCTTTACTTATTTCAATACAGATTTTTTCTTTCTGAACATTATAAAAGCATATGTAATATTTTCCATTCATACGGCATATAGTATATGGATTATATTTATCTTTTCTTCTTTTCGGACGTTTTTGCTCCATTTTCTTTCCTCCAATCTGTTTTTCTCAGATTGGAAATTGGTGGATCTCGTCCTTTGTGAAGTGACAACTTATGACAAAATACTATAAAAAAAGTCACATTTCTTTCTTGAAATATGACTTTCTATTATTC
>NZ_JBDFVF010000070.1:0-4225 GCF_040913205.1 Bacteroides sp. MSSM.1001136sp1_RTP21357st2_D2_RTP21359_211015
GCACGCTTCCAGTATGCGAAGAACTATTCTTTGTTCGTGTATGGACATGTCTTGCTGTTTTGACCATGTATATACCCATGAAACAACAACATCTTTATTCTTGGTAATAGGTAGTTTCTTTTTCATAAACGATTGATTTGCTGCAAATATACACAATCCCCACATTAAAACAAAAAAAGAGGGGTAAAACTCCCAAAGTGTGGGGACTAATTTACTTTTAAACTCCCAAAGTGTGGGGACTAAACTCCCAAAGTGTGGGGAAACACATGTTCTAATCCCTTTATTTATGGGCGTTTGCGAAGAAGTGATAGAGCATATTACAGACGATGCTTATAACAGACAAGGGGAATTTATAGAGCTAAGTGGTTGATTTACTGTCGGAAAAAGAAAAACGATAGGGAAAAAGAGCAAAGCAAAACCAACCAACGGGCGGTAGGATTGGAAACGGGTTTTTATGGCGTGTACACGTTTGTGTACAAAATGTTTGTATTTTATTGAAATATAGCTATCTTTGTGCTGAATTTAAAAGCAAACAGATATGGAAGCATTATCAGTAAGAGAATACCGTAACAACCTCGCAGCGTCTTTCACCAAAGCTGACAATGGCGAGCAGGTACTAATTCGCAGGAAAAACGAGATTTACGCTTTGGTAAAAGTTGGTCGTGAAGATTTGATGATAACCCCGGAGCTGCAAGCAAGGATTGACAAGGCAAGGGAAGAAATCAAATCCGGAAAGTGTGTTACCCTCAAAAGCAGTGAGGATATTGACGCTTATTTCGATAGTCTATGATGTACACAATTAGGGTTTCCGACGGGGTGGATAAGGTGATTGCCAAATGGAAGAAATCAAACCCCAATTTGTTCAAGAAGTATAAGAAAATCTACAAAGAATTGTTAGAGCACCCTAAGACTGGGCTTGGGCATCCCGAAGCGTTAAGGGGCGGTGGGGATATTACATGGTCTCGACACATTACCGCCCATGACCGGATAATCTATGACATTTACGAGGAAGTGGTAGAGGTCTACATCTTGGAGGTAGAGGGGCATTACAACGATAAATGATAAAACTGTTATGGTCGAATATTGTGTTTACTGGTTAGAGAACGGCGAGCCTATGCACGAGGTGTTCTCTTCTCTTGCCGCCGCCGAGATGTACTCATGTGCGATAAGAGGGAAAGAAAACATTGAATGGGTGGAGGTGTCCGAAGAAGAAACCATTGATTTGGACGAACTGGAAGACATGTTCCCGGATGACTTCTGCGGCGTGTAATCCCCTTGGGTAGAAATGGGGTAGAATTTGTTAGGCTGTGGGGGATTTTCTAACACGCCGGGGCTTTTTGCTGGGCGGTTGGCGTGGATGTATTCCCATGCGGCATGTGTATATATAGCAAGAAGTGTCCTTGTCGGACATTTCTTGCCTTTCTCGCTTTGCTCAAAAAGATTTTAAGATTACCTTTGTGGCATGGAACTAAGACGGAACGAAAAGATTACATTCCGGTGTACCGAACTTGAAAAGGACGCACTTGCGGAGCAGGCAGCCCGGTGCAGTCTAAGCGTATCGGAATACTGCCGGAGTTTGTCCCTTGGGGGGCGCCCAAGGGAGAGGTACACCGAGGAGGAACGGCAGCTTCTCCGGGACATAGCCCAGTTGAAAGGAACGCTCCAACGGCTGAACAACTACTTCGGTGGTCGCCAGTACCGGGAAGTGTTCGAGGAGAACCGGGCACTAATTACAGAGCTCAAAAAAATACTCTCACGATGATAGGGAAAGGGAAAAGCATATCACATGGTGTGGCGGCATTGGAGTACGACCTCGCCAAAGAGATAAACGGGCAGGCAGTAGCCACCGAGATAGCCCGGCATGAACTTTATGGGTGTACTGGTGCGGAAATGGTGCAGGAAATGAAACCGTATCACATTGATTTTCCGAACGTAAAAAACAACTGCCTACGTTTCGAGGTCAGCCCCTCGATAGAGGAAAGCGCCACCTTTACGGATGCGGACTGGGCGGAACTTGGTAACGACTTCATGCAGCGCATGGGGTTGGCGAACCACCAGTACATCATCATCCGGCACAGCGGTACGGAGAGCAAGAAAGAGCAAGCCCACCTGCACATACTGGCAAACCGGGTTTCCCTTTCCGGGGAACTGTACCGGGACAACTGGATAGGGAAAAAGGCAACGGAAGCCGCCAATGCCATAGCCAAGGAACGGAACTTTGTACAGTCGCAGGACATTGGCAAAGTCAACAAAGCGGAAATCAAGGAAGCCATGGACGGCGTATTGAAGAAGATGCAGGGCTTTGACTTTACCAAATTCAAGGAAGAACTTGGTAAGAGAGGTTTTAAAGTCCGGGAAGCCAGGGCAAGCACCGGGAAACTTAACGGCTACTATGTCACAGCCCGAAGCGGTACGGAGTATAAGGCAAGCGAGATAGGGAAAGGCTACACTCTCGCCCATATCGAGCGGACACAAAGCAAACTGAAGTGCAACTCAATGAACATATCTCATGGAAACAAACTCACACCCGGAAGCGGCAGCTTCCAACGTTAAGCAGGGACAGTACAGCCCCCGGAAAAGAAAAGATACAACGCCAAGGGTAAACCCGCAGCTTGCGGTAGAACTGGTGTATCAAGAACTAAAGCGTGTTGAAGTCTATACGAAGCGCATAGAGGACGCAACAGCCCGAAAGGTACAAATAGACGGGAAAAGCCTTGAAAGTGCCGAAAATCGCCTAAAAAACGTGTTGGCGGACTTTGAACGGCAGGGGTACAGAATGAAAAACGGCGGTTATGTGGACAAACGAATTTCGTTCTACTCAATCCTTTGTGCTGTTATCTCCCTATTGTTCGCTTGTTTCATGTGCTATCTTTGGACGGATGCAGCCAAAGACCGGGACAACTACAAGCAGTATTATGAATACTACCAAGAGCAGGCAAGGGAACAAAAGGGGAATAAATAAACATCTAACTTTACGAATTATGGGAACAACGGAACACGAAGAACCCCGGTTCTTCTTCATACTGAACAAGGGTGCGAAGTCCGGCGGCGAAATCACCCATGCCGTCCTAAACGGTAGTATCGTTTCGAAGCCGGCAGGCTGGGACGCCTTTCATGGGCTTGCACTGGCGAGAGAGAAACTAAGCAGCGAGGAAATACAACAGCAGATGAAAGAACTTGGTGTAGAAATGGAAATCGTTCCTCTGATTTGACAAGATTACCCGGAGTGTTTCAGCCGGGTAATCTTGTTACTTATCCTTGATTTTCCCTTTAAGGGCGTTTATAATCCACCCTTTCGGATTGTTCTTTTCTCGTGATTTTCCGTTTAGGAGAGCCAGTTCTCCGATAAGGTCGGTTATCTTTTCTTGTGCCGTTATGAATGTCTCTTTGTTCCGGTTTATCTCTTCCGATGTGAAGCCGCAGGAATAACGGAGGTACTCGTACACATGGCTGTCTATCTGATATCGTGCTGTAACCTTTGCTTGCAATTCTTTCCCTTCCAGTTCTTCATCTCTGAACTGTGGTTGATAGACCGGGTAGAACCTAAACCCGGTCACCTTGCTACGTTTGTTGTTTGGGTTTTCACGCACTTTCACGTAGTTGAAAGTGTATGGGCAGCTCTCATCAAGCGCAGCCTTTGCTGGTTTCAAAACTCTTTCCTCAAAATGATCTATTCTGTCTTTTCCGTTCTTGTCCTTGTATTTGTCCGCAGGTATGCCAAGACGGTCTTTCAAGTTTTCAAGGGATATATCCAAAGGGTACACCTGCCCACTCATTAACATGTAAAACCTAAGGGAATACCCAGTAGGTAGCGCAAGAGCCTTGTTTAACTCAAATTCTCTGTACCCCTTGGCGAACTTGGTAAACACATCCCAAAGGTCGTTAGACACACGAAAGGTTATAATGCCAGTGCGTTTTTTATATTTTGGGTTAGATATAAATCCGCACTTCCACCATTCCTCGTCATCTTCGTAAGTAAAAAAACGTCCTGCCAAAGAATCGAGTGCGGCTATGATTTCATTGTAATCACGTCCGGAAAAAATAACGTCAGATACATGCATTTGTGCATCAACATCCCAAAGTCCATGCTCAAACTTGCGTTTCGTGCCTGCATAATCTTTCAGTTTTACTCCCTTTAGTTCAGCTTGGCACGCTTCCAGTATGCGAAGAACTATTCTTTGTTCGTGTATGGACATGTCTTGCTGTTTTGACCATGTATATACCC
>NZ_JBDFVF010000071.1:0-3197 GCF_040913205.1 Bacteroides sp. MSSM.1001136sp1_RTP21357st2_D2_RTP21359_211015
AGTGTTTCCGAACCGACTTTTGCCGGTTTTATTGTTTAACTTTTAATTTTTCGGTAAAAATTTACCGAAGTATTGTAATTTTTTTTCTCTTCATTTTTTCGAAAAGCCCCAGTCTTCCATTTTTTATAGAATATCATTTACATATTCCTATTTTTTCCATCCATGCATTATATACCTCATTTTTAGGTGAAGTTCACCCACTCTCTCCTCTTATTTTAGTCAGATTATGCTGCCGTTCTTTTTTTTTCTTCGTGACCTTTTCAATCATACATACCGCATTGAACGTATGTACTCCAAAGAAAATCCAAAATATTTCCACTTCCCTGTTTCTGGCTTTTTATTCTGGTCTGTAAATAATATTATTTCTACATTTTAAAACTTCCTTTCAATCTGGTAGCACTTTCATGGCTGAGTTCTGACCATCAAATCTTACGAAATGGAGCAATTTAGATAGCTCAGACCTTGTACTTAAAGAAGTGTTTTGTAAAACTTTTTAAATTGATATTATTAGTGTAGCTTGAATCCGCAGCAAGTACCTTAATCCTAACTTTGATCAGTTGTTGTAAATGAATACAGTCTTTCAAATGTATTACTTCGTTAAAAGCCGTAAAGGAGATATGTTCTATAAAGGAGATTTCATCTATCTGTATACTGTTGACTTTGCCTCCGAATTAAACGGATTTGTTTTTTCTTGCCTTAATAATAGTCTGGAGGGACTAAATATTAAGGAAATTTGCTAATTACTGACGAATCACATTAACGATTTAGGATTGGTTAGTGAATGAAGAGGGGCAATCTGAACACCACTAAATAACTGGTAACGAATATTACTAGTTAAATATTTAATCAGTTATGAATATGAAAAGTTGATATAGGACTTCAAGACTACCAAGGCCATTTTATTTTCAGGAGAAAAAAATAACTTTTACCCCCCCCAAAAAAAAAGGAGAGGATGTCAAGCATCTGTTGGGTTATTCCCAAGAAAGTGAACAGAGTATGGAAGCTGCTGATTTATTCGTTACAACTTTGACGATAATTTTTAAGCATATCGAGCGGTGTAAAATCTACCTAAACAAAACACGATTTCTTTTATATCTTTATCGTGTATTTTTATTTTAGATTTTCATCGGTTGGATTTAACCGATTGAAGAATAAACTTTTAGCAGAGTATTTGAGAAATAGAGGTAACGAATTAGCAACCGTGCAAATTTCAGCGATTTGCGGTGCTATGTTGTCAAATAACTCTTTGTAAATACAAATAAAATATTTAGTACAATTTTGAAGACATCATTAATAACCTTATTTATATCCATACACCTTTGGTTTGTTTCCCTATATTTATTGATAATCTTTTATTCACATATTTGGTAAATATTTCAATCTACGTAGATTTTATAACTAATAGAGTATAAACAATACAAGCTATTCCAACAAATAAAGCTACGGCAGAGCATTTGGTAAATATTGTATCTTTATTTTTAATACCATACATAAGCCCAATAATAGCACATAAAGGAATACCGACAGGAATAATCGTCAGAAACCAAATGAGTATTTTATGATACCCATTGCTGTTAATACTTTGTTTTTCAAATTACTCATAGCTACCATTCTCATTGCTTGTTACTCTTCGCATCTCTTTCTTTATTCATCAACCGCCAAATAGCTTTCTGATATTTCAACTTGGCGAACATCTCGTCATCTTGGTTATCTATCTTTAAGGTCATTACCCGAATACTTGGGGCAGTGGGATATCGGCTTCTCACTATATCATCCACTAGAAACCCGCATAGTCCGGTAGCCGGTTCTGTAAACAAGAAACCTTGAAACATGAGATTAATATAGTCTGCATTTTCGCAAAGATACGCCTTGTACCTCTTATATGTATCCAACTTCATATAATCTTCTGCACGGCTGCTGAAATTTGGCTTGGCAATTTCTTCGCATAAGGCAGATTCTAATTTGCTGTAGGTGGCAGTATCTAAATCTCCCCACCAATAATGATCTTCGGGATTGACCGACATATCCACCCATTCAGAAGCCTCCCAGTAGTCTATCGCAAACACAATTGAATCGGCTTTCTCTTTGGATGAGTAATAGATGGAATCTTTCTCCCAACCTTTGAATATACTTTCAATAGAATCTATTTTCTCTTTCCTAATTTTATTATATATGTTTTTTAAATCGTAGCCATGAGGTAACGATATTTGAAAAACACCGTTTTCAATTCTTGCATTCACCTTTGGATTTGTGATTACCGTATCGTCAAGTACAAAAGCTATATGTTTGCCAATTGCCTTTTCTGTTTCTTTTGCCCATTTTTTTAGTTTATGCTTGCTTATTTGCCCCACAATTACGCATGTCCCATTTTCATCAGAATCCATTCGTAACGAAACAAAATCTTTTACTGTTACAATAGACTCTTTAGCAATACTGTCTTTTTGCTGTGATAGGATGTGATACCATCCATTCTCATAGTGGGTTTTATGTATTTGATTACAGGAAGCGAAATAAGCAATTAAAATAAGTATTCCGAATAAATTCTTTTTTTGCATGTTCTTATATAATAAAAAAAAAAACTGTTATCTGTTCCTGAATTGTATCCGTCAGATATATTTAAAGCATTATGTTTCAAATTAGCTACTTCTCCAAATATATAAGCAAAAGTAGATTGTTTGCCTTTTTAAGAAGACTGTTCAAATCTGTTTTGATATTGTTTTTCTTGATCACAACTTATAAGATGGATTGTGTATAGTTATTTCATCTCGCCAAGCATATTCCTTGTTTTATCCATATAATTACTGAAATGCGCCTTTACCTGTCAAAAATATATTACCGTAAATAATGTACCGTTTTATCCCAAAAGATTTAAAAACAGTTCTTTATTTACTATTTTTGCAGATTTGATACGTGATTTGAGCCGTGATTTTCGAGCATATACGTTAGCCACCGTATCCTTCATGAATAAGCTAATTACTTGTGGTGAGAATCCTACAAAAATATAGCATAACAGCCTGGTGTCAGAAGTTTTCATGGTCGGAAAATCTTCCTTGAGCTTGTACATGGCATTGTCATGACAAGTGTTTACGATTTTTTCCAATTCTTGCAGTATTTCATTGCTTTCTGCAAAATCTGTAATTATCTGCTTTACTTCATTAAATATGACTGACTGTTGCGATGTTGTATTTTCACGTTCA
>NZ_JBDFVF010000072.1:0-2229 GCF_040913205.1 Bacteroides sp. MSSM.1001136sp1_RTP21357st2_D2_RTP21359_211015
ATATGATAAAGAACGTTGATCTGCAGGTAATAAAGATAGACAAGTCCTTTATTCCTCTTGAAAAGGATTATGAGGGCAAGGATAAAGATCTTATAATGTTCTATTACATTATGAAAATGGTTAAAAAGCTTGGCAAGGAAACTATCGCCGAGGGAGTTGAAACTGAGCAGCAGCTTGACTATCTCAGAGAAGTTGGCTGTGACGCTGTTCAGGGCTTTGTGTTTGACAAGCCTCTGCCTGCGGCTGAGTTTGAGAAACGGCTTGCCTGCGGTTATAACTGATAAATAAAGGCGCTGTAAAAAAAGCGCAACAAAGCCCGTGGATTTCCTCGATATGGAAGCCCACGGGCTTTAATATATCACACAGCAAAAAAGAACTATCTAATCTTGAAAAAAGGGTATAGCAAACACACCGGCAGAAAATACAGCGCTTTTTGCCGATTATTAAAATGTTGAAAAATATCTTTTTCAGGCTGCTTTTCTGATTGCGATCTTCTTCAAGTGAAATTTATGCAGATTAAAACCACAGCAAATCATCGCAATTTCTAAATTCATGGCATTTAAGCCACGTCTTCTGGCTCTTGTGTATGACCGATTCCACTTGATGATACCATTTGCACCTTCAGATTGAATGCTTCTGTTCATTCTGAGAAGCGCTCCATGAATACAATTAAGATTGTTTAAAACCTCTTTGTGAAATGCTGTCAATTCTTCATTTATGCGAACTATGTATGCGAACTATGCGATTTCCCTTGCATTTGCAGCACTTTTCTTTATGAGAACAGTTTGCACATTCTTCACACTGATAGAATTCTTCTGTTCTCCCATATTTGTTTCCCTTTATGGGTCTGCTGTAAACGTAATGGAATTTTTTGTTGTTAGGACACACCAGATCACCATTTTCATCTATGCGGAAATTCACTGCTCTGTATGGATCATTATGGTATTTAATATTCTTGCTTTCTTTTTCATACATGGTGAATTTCATGTATTTTCCCATTCCGTGTTCTTCGCAGTACAGATAGTTGTTGAAGCTTCCATAGCCTGCGTCGGTAACTGGATATTCAGGATACTTTCCATATATTCTGTGGAATTTTTCCATAAGCGGCTTGAAGCAATCCATATCCGAGGCATACTGCTTTACGTCATATACGGCGATATACTCATCGCAAACGCCAAATTGTATGTTGTAACCTGGGAGCAGTTGATCGTTTTCCATATAGTCTTTTTTCATACGCATAAATGTTGCATCATGGTCTGTTTTGGAATAACTGTTTCGTTCATTGCCGCATATTTTTATGTGCTCTGCATACTTTTTTAGTCTCGCAATGTAACTTGTAAGCTTATCATAATATCGCTGTTCTGGAGTTTTATGATGTCCACGTCCCCTGACAGCAGAAGCAGGATCAAAACCGCAAAGCTGTATATATTGCTTCAATATCTGTTCGAGATATTCGATGGCATATTCTTCGCGAACTCCAAATTTCACACCAAATGCGGCTATTCTTTTATTTATCTCACTTAACAGTTCTGTTATCTTTGCAAATACTTTCACGCGATTTTTCTCACAGCTCTTTTTCCATACCCAGCTGTATTTGTTGGCGTTGGCTGTGATCTTTGTTCCGTCTATGTACACATGATCCATATCTACGTTTTCTTGTTCAAATATGTAAGCATTGATGTCAGCGAATATCTCTTCTATTTTTCCGTTAAGCACATTGTTCATAAAATTGTCTATCGTCATATGGCTTGGCGGCGCTTCGTCCTGTAATAACCACATAAAACGGATATCTGTTTTGCACAGCTTTTCTATTTTCCTTAATGATTCATAGCCATTTTCCATGAATGCGAACAGTATTACTTTTAGCAAAGTTTTTTCATCATATCTTGGTCTGCCTGTCCTGCGTTCCTCAGTCGTCAGGTATTTATTTAGGTCAATATGATCAATAACTTCACAAAATGTATATACTGGATCTGTTGTTTCAATAATTTTTTCAATTTCTATAGGAAATTTTAATTGATATGGTGTATTATATTCTTGTTGGTATTTTTTCATCAAATTTATTATACCACAAAAAAGACTGCTTTCCTACCCTTTTAAGGGTGGTTGCAGTCTTTTTTTATTGCGCGTTTTTTTACAGCGCCTTTTTTTGCTTATTCTTCACTTGCCTGATATGCGGAAAGGAATTTCTCGTAGATATCGGGATAATGTTTTTTTAGTCTTACAGGC
>NZ_JBDFVF010000073.1:0-2008 GCF_040913205.1 Bacteroides sp. MSSM.1001136sp1_RTP21357st2_D2_RTP21359_211015
GGGCAGGAATTAAACTACTGAGAGCGAAGATTATTTATTCACAATAGAAGAAGTACCACCAAATTTGACGAAGAACCTGTTTTTTCATATTCATTTCTCATGTTCTCATAAATGATATGATAATAGTTTGTAAATCAATGATATAATACTATGAGAAATGAACTGTGAAATGGCATTTCTCATAGTATTTCCATCATTTACCCCTAAAAAAGATGCATTTTTCATAGGTTTCAAATCATTTCTCATCTTATTCTCATACTCCTTCTTATTTGTTTTGCTCATTTCTCATACATGATGGCTGCAGCTTTTCCCGGACTCTCGCCGGACTTACGATTATTCCTTTCCCTATGTCGTTTATTAATCAACTTCCTATTGTTTACTGCTTTCCTGTGTATCATTCACCTTATATCTTACTGTTTTCCCTTACTCACTGCTATTTCTTCCTGCTACTATCTGTATCATTGCACTCGAGTGAACAGATCGTTCCACTCTAGTGGACGGTTCTTTCTACTCTAGTGCACAGGCCTGTCCACTGGAGTGGAACGATATAGATGCCGGTAGAAAAATATGCGGATACCTGCTCTATATACTTCCAATAAGCACTGATGATATATTGTAAATAGGTGCATGGTCTGGTATTCAACTTGGTCTTTAGCTTAGGATCTAGCTTGAGAATTTATAGGATAAATAGTCAAAATACTATGAGAAATACCTTGATAAGTTATGAGAAATAGGTTGTTTTATGTACAAAATGCGGGTCATACTATGAGAAATGCCGTTTTGTATTTTTATTCTCATTGTGTTATATTGTTGATTTACAGAAAATTATTGTGCATGTTATGGAATATGAGAAATGAAAATGAGAAATTGTTTCTAGTAGGATATTGGGTTTGTGTTTTTTATGCGATATAGACTGAATTAATTGATCTATCATGTTTTTCCTGTCAAAATTGTTTGTTTAATAGATATTTATTTCTACTTTTGTGATAACTTACTTTCGAGCGAAGGAAGTAGTTTTTTAATAATTTTATTGAGAACGGTTATTTGTTACATTCATATATAAAATCCGCTAAATTTTAACTTTCGTGAATGGAATGAATGACAGGTCTCACGCACTATTGTCTGTATAACCTTGTTATATATCCAATTGGGCGTGGGGCTATCATTCATGTTCACGAAAGGGGTCTTAGCGGATACCTATATATGGCATGAATAGATAGTTTCCACGCTCTCTTTTTTTATAACCCTCGCACCACCGGGAACTGATGCGGTAATAAACGCAACCTATGTACGGAGACTTTAATCGAATTGTTGTTCAGCTGACTCAGCATCCTGTTATGTACAAACCCCTCTCGGATTTAACCTATACGGAATGTGAACTAGCCTATGCTTTGATACGGGAGTTGATTGATTTGTCAATCGAATGGGATTATACTTTATTGGACTATATCCAAATGGCCCGGCTGGAATACTATCTGGGTAAACTGTCTTGTAAGATAAGCTGTAGTAGGGAGGAGACTGCCCTTCATTATGCGGGCGCCCTTCATCTGTTAGAAAAAGGCGGCTTTGATTTGGGCATAAAGAAGTGGGTTGAACTTGTCAGCCTGCGAATAGAGAACTCTAAAAAAGAATGACATTCTGATTTTATAGTTAGAATCTGATTAGTACCCACTCTGTATTTATCCGATCTATACCTATGGAATAGTCAACCGTTAGACCGCTTAGAAAAAGTATTCTGACGGTTGATTCTAAATCCTCTTGCTTTTTTCTAATATCTATTTTCTTGTAGTTTTCTTTTTCGTCTTTTTCTTTTCATTCTCTTTTCACGCCTTCACGCGCCCGCGTGTGATATAATAATGTGTATCCCTCTCGTCGTTTCCGCGCACAATTTCCCTATACATAAAAAATATGTTCTACAACATCGTTATGCGTCAGCACTTTAGCAAATGTATTCAAAAATAATTAGAAAAAATAGTTTGATATATTTGGAGTGTATACCAAAAGGGCG
>NZ_JBDFVF010000075.1:0-1938 GCF_040913205.1 Bacteroides sp. MSSM.1001136sp1_RTP21357st2_D2_RTP21359_211015
CTCGTTTTGATAAAGTGCGTTTATCAGCTCCACGATCCTTTTTGCATCCGGGTCCTTCTCACCGCAATCTATAAATTTCCGTTTTATATGTTGCAAGCACGGGATGCGTGTGATATTGGGATAAGCATCGCTTTCGAGCTTCCGGTAAGGTGAGTAACCATCGCTTTGTATGATACCTTTGCAACTGCCTAATTCGTTAAGAATAACTCTTTCAGACCGGGAGCCGTCATCATAGAGCAGGTATATCATCCTGGTGTTTATGCCGACAACCACCCAAAGGTATCCCTTCCTGACTCCTTTTCCCTTGCTGTTCTTTTCCGGGACGAGTATTTTGTAATAGGTTTCATCGGCTGCCTTATAAGGATCACTCAAAGCTGTCTGCCGGATGCACTTATAAAGATTTTCGAAGAGGTTTGAGGCTTTCTCTATCAACTTATGAGCCGTAGGTTTCTTCAGCGTAAAGCCATGACTCTCGAAGTAGTTGATGATTCTTTCAACAGGTAGCGATTGTATATAACGTAATTCCATCAATCCGGCAATAAATGAACCGTCATAGCTGGAATTCAAGAAGGCCGAAGCCGGTGTTTTTCCCTCAAACAGGCGACCTTCTTGCGTATAGGTGTGTATCTTGTAGACATGCTTGATGAAGCGCATGGGTACACATTCATAGCGGACGCATATTCTGGGAACAGTGGTAAACAACCGGGCCTTATTGATGTCAAAATCGGGATCATCGGGATAAACGACATGTTCTTCTTCCTCCATCTCATAATGCATGTCACGTTTGGCCCCATTATTCTTTCTTGCTTTACGCTTATCTGCTTTTTCCGCTTCTATCTTCTGCCGCTCTTCTTCGGATATGGCAGATTGGGGAGCCTGTTGCTGTTCGGATGTGTTGGATACAAGTTTGGCGAGTCCCTTAGTAAGGCGCTGTTGCTTGCTAAGAGATTCGCCTTTTTGAAGGAGTGCCTCTTTAAGGGAAGAAACCTCCTTTATCAAAGCATCTATTTGGTCCAAGAGTCTGTTGTTGTCATCTCGTAATCCCTTGATTTGTTCCTTCAATAACTCTATGATCTCATCCTTTTTCATGGCATAAAGATATAAAAAATCAACGAATTGGCCAAATAAACCGGATGATATCTTTAGCGCAAATAACTAATAATCAGAATGTTGAATTAGATCCTAAAACGCTTTCTCAACCGTACAGACTTTAATGACACTCCATTTAAGATAAAAGACAAAACCTGATAAGAAATCTCGTAATTGCCTGTATTGGGGTTAAATGTCGGTAACTCAAAACTTCCACCTTCGAGGCGCTTGTAGTACAGAAGAAAGCCATCGCCATCCCAACGCAGTATTTTTACACTTTGTCGGTTTTTACCAAAGAATAAAAAGATATCTCCGGAAACGGGAGACAAGTCCTTCATTTCCGATCGTATAATTTTGAATAAACCGTCAATGCCAAGGTTCATACGAACAAAGCCCTGGTACAGATAGTAGCGATTGGCTGATGTTAGAGAATACATGGATCTCCCTCCTTTCTTTCGTAATCGCGCAACATTTTAATAACACCACCGGGTGTGGCCCGTTTGACCGAAATGGTGGTTCCACTGTTAAAGGTGATTGTGATCCCGGCAAGACTAAACTCTTCTTCCGACAACATGGCGGGTGCTATTTGAGTGAATGAAGGAGAGGAAGTTGTCGGTTGGGAGGGTTCAACGCCGCCATAATAATCACGGACCACATCTGCCTTGGCTTGTTTAACGCTATAGCCCCGTCTGGACATCCAGGAACTCATACCACCAAAAGTGGTATGCTGATCGCGGCAAACATCGGCTAAAGAACAATTGTAGTCTACTTTCAATGCTTCAAGGAAATGTTTCCAAGTTTTTCCAAATCGATTTTCTGCTAAATCCATAATGCTTCATTTTTATACAT
>NZ_JBDFVF010000076.1:0-1618 GCF_040913205.1 Bacteroides sp. MSSM.1001136sp1_RTP21357st2_D2_RTP21359_211015
CCGTTTACCATTGACGGCAGCGAGGCGGTTGTGACGGTCACTCAGTACAATATGCCGCAGAAAAGCCAGCTTACCATCACAAAGACCGGAGAAGTATTTGCTTCTGTCCAGGAAAACGACGGACTGTACCAGCCGGTATATGAGGTGAAGTGCTATAATAAAGTTGTAACAGAAGTGGCTAATAAGATATAATCATCTTACAGAGAAAAGAGGAAGTATTATGTCACAAAGTTACACACCTGAATTTAAAAAGAAAATCGTTCGCCTTCATATCGAAGAGGGACGTACTTACAAAAGCATCACTGCAGAGTATGGTGTATCAAAAGCCAGTATCTCCAAATGGTGTGCTGAATTTAGCGAAGAATGCCATACAAAAGCCCAGCAGAATCCAGATGCTCCTAATGATCTGGAACTTATGAAAGAAAACCTCCGTCTCCGTAAGGAATTGGAAGAAGCAAAAAAGGAGAATCTCTTCTTAAAAAAAGCAGCGGCATTCTTCGCAAAGGAAATCGATTAGAGGCTTATCGATTTATTGACCAATATCATGAGACATTCGGTATCCGCTGGCTGCTTAGACGGCTGAAAATTTATCCGAACGCTTACTATAACTACCGGAAACACCGGAAGGCGGATTATCACGCCCATAAAGCAGAAGTCCAGGCACAGATTCATGAAATCTATCATGAACACAATGGTGTCGATGGTTACAGGAGCATGACAGTCTATCTGGCACGTAAGGGATATCACTACAGCCCTGCAACCATACATAAGTACATGAATGCGGAGTTGGGACTGAGATCCATCGTTCGTCCCCAAAAAACAGATTATGAACAGGGAAAACCACACAAGGTGTTTGAAAACAAACTTCAGCAGAATTTTATGTCGGATAAAATCAATCAAAAATGGTGCACAGATTTCACATACTTATTTTTGAAGAACCATGATGTGAGATACAATTGCAGTATTATTGATCTTCATGATAGAAGTGTCATTGCCAGCATAACGGATCGGCACATCACCAGTGATCTTGCCATCCGCACTCTACAGAAAGCATTGGATTCTCAGCCAGCTATCAAAGGAGAATTGATCCTGCATTCCGATCAGGGCTCACAGTATACATCTAAGGCATTTACTGATTTTTGCAAGTCAGTGAATGTGACGCAGAGTATGAGCAAAGCAGGTTATCCCTATGACAATGCACCGATGGAGCGTTACTTCAATACACTGAAGAATGAATGCACAAATCTGTATGAGTTCAAAACAGAGGAAGAACTCTACCAAGCAGTGGAGGAATTTTCCTATGTCCACTACAATCATGTACGCCCGCATAGCTCCAACGGTTACCGTACGCCATATCAGGCACGAATCGCAGGATAAAAAAGGGCTGCCCGAGCAGATTGCTTGATTACTCAAAATCGGAACGGTTAGCTTTTGTCAAGGGCAAAGCTGCGACAGCGGTGTGAAACACCCTTGATGAAATCTGACAGTTCCGATAGATTCCAAACTGCAATCCACCGATTTTATTAGCCATAAGTGTTACAAAAATGCTTGACCACAACAAATAAAGTTGTAACAGAAGTGGCTAATAAGATATAATCATCTTACCGAGAAAAGAAGA
>NZ_JBDFVF010000077.1:0-1612 GCF_040913205.1 Bacteroides sp. MSSM.1001136sp1_RTP21357st2_D2_RTP21359_211015
ATATATCGTGTGTAAACTGGTAGGCTTCTATGTAAAAGCGGAATATCATACGAGTGAGGGCCGTGTGGATATGGTATTGCAGACCGATAAATTTATCTACATCATGGAATTTAAATTGAATGGTACGGCGGAAGAAGCTTTGCGGCAGATAGAGGATAAACATTATGCTCGTCCGTTTGCAACGGATTCGCGGAAACTTTTCAAGATTGGCGTTAACTTTAGTGTTGAAACAAGAAATATAGAAAAGTGGTTGGTGGAGAATTGATGCGCCTCTGAAATGGATATAAAATATTCATTTCTCATGTTCTCATAAATATGACCTAAGTGTCAGATTGTTAATGGTGTAAGCTATGAGAAATGATTTTAAATTTAGTGTTTCTCATAGCTTTATTCACAAATAGACCTTAATTTGGCTTATTTCTCATACCCGTTGAAATCATTTCTCATAATGCCCCGGAGTTGGTACATAAATAGGCTGTGTGGGTTTGCCTATATTCTGTAAGTTTCCTTGTGCCTTTAGACGACGAATCTGTCTGCTGGCCATGCTTTGGGTAAAACAACAGAGTGACTGCATATTACTACGGGTCAATACAGGATGGGTTGCAAAATAGGCAGTGAGTTTCTTGTCGATCTCTTCTTCTGAAAGAGAAGCCGAATGTGGCTTGTATTTCGAACGTCGTAAGTGACTACTCATACACAAACTCTTTAAATTCCTGTCAGCCTGGAAGTTAATGGATTTTAGTTTCACTTTATCTGCACGGGTGGTAAGTGAGTGCACGGGTTCGGTCGCTTGCAATGTAATCTGGAAATAGCCGATCCCATCCAGATGTACTCGTTCTCCTTCGCATAGGTGGTTGCCCATGCATCTGCTCAATTCCATTAGCATGGCTTCTACTTCCGCTTTTCCGAAAGTGGTTGCCATGTGGATTTCTCTTGCCAATTTTTGAGTAGTCACATGTTGAAAGTTGACTACCCGTGGATGATAACTAGGTTCTTCTCCTTCTTTCTCCGGTTGGGGATTCTTATAAAACTCGAATTGTATTGCCATCTTTGTTCTAATTTAATGGTTGTTTATATATTATGTAATTGATGCGCTTAGTGTATCTTGCCTTTATTCTTTTATTATTTAACTACCAGCTAGTTCGTTCCACTAGAGTGAACGGTTCTTTTCACTCTAGTAGACAGATCTTTCTACTCTAGTGAACAGAACCGTTCACTGTAGTGAAACGATTGAGATCCTCTTTCAAAGATACGACATTATTAACTGAAAAACAAATAATTACACGGTTGTTTACATGTAAATAATAGATGAGGGCTGTGTAAAATAAGGTTGGCCAATGAGCGAAATGAATGGTTGGTATTTGACTATGAGAAATGATCCGGAATACTATGATAAATAGACAATTTTTCTTCAAAAAATGAAAGACAAAGTATGAGAAATACCGGATTTAAAAACGTTTCTCATGGTGTACTATGCTGATTTTGTGTGTTTTATCTGAAACTTATGAGAATATGAGAATAAGAATTGCAAATCATGGTTCTTCGTCAAATTTGGTGGTAATCTCTTTTTTATTTCAACTGTCTTCTTCTTTCTTAATCCTATTAAAAGTTG
>NZ_JBDFVF010000078.1:0-1536 GCF_040913205.1 Bacteroides sp. MSSM.1001136sp1_RTP21357st2_D2_RTP21359_211015
ACGAGTTAGAACTCAAATAATCAAAGGGCCGTATTTCAACAGCGACTCCACAAATACTGGCGTACCTGCTTCAAAGTCTCCGGCCTATCCTACACATCAATTACCCAAATTCAATGTTAAGCTATAGTAAAGGTTCACGGGGTCTTTTCGTCCCATCGCGGGTAATCGGCATCTTCACCGATACTACAATTTCACTGAGCTCACGGTTGAGACAGTGTCCAGATCATTACACCATTCGTGCAGGTCGGAACTTACCCGACAAGGAATTTCGCTACCTTAGGACCGTTATAGTTACGGCCGCCGTTTACTGGGGCTTCAATTCAATGCTTCTCTTGCGATGACATCTCCTCTTAACCTTCCAGCACCGGGCAGGTGTCAGGCTGTATACGTAATCTTTCAATTTGGCACAGCCCTGTGTTTTTGTTAAACAGTTGCCTGGACCTATTCTCTGCGCCCAACTCTCGTTGGGACCCTTTATCCCGAAGTTACAGGGTCAATTTGCCTAGTTCCTTAACCGTGAATCACTCAAGCGCCTTAGTATATTCAACCCGACTACGTGTGTCCGTTTGCGGTACGGGTACCTTAAAGATTAAGTTTAGCGGATTTTCTTGGGAGTATGCTTACACGCACTATTACCTTATTCCGAAGAATTTGGTATACTATCAGGTTCGACTCTTATCCCGGATTTGCCTGGGATAATCAACATCTACACCCTTCAACGGACTATTCCGTCAGTCCGCGGCGCTGTCACTCCTCCGTCTCCACGTCACTCCTTAAGGTAGTACAGGAATATTAACCTGTTCTGCCATCGGCCTCACCGTTCGGCTGAGCCTTAGGACCCGACTAACCCTGATCCGATTAGCGTTGATCAGGAAACCTTAGTCTTTCGGCGAGGGGGTTTCTCACCCCCTTTATCGTTACTTATACCTACATTTGCTTTTCCACACGCTCCAGCAAAGCTCACGCTTCACCTTCGACGCAGAGTGGAATGCTCCCCTACCGATCATTACTGATCCCATAGCTTCGGTAAATTGCTTGATGCCCGATTATTATCCACGCCAAACTCCTCGACTAGTGAGCTGTTACGCACTCTTTAAATGAATGGCTGCTTCCAAGCCAACATCCTAGCTGTCTTAGCAATCTGACTTCGTTAGTTCAACTTAGCAATTATTTCGGGACCTTAGCTGATGGTCCGGATTCTTCTCCTTTAGGACATGGACCTTAGCACCCATGCCCTCACTCCTGGGATCGAACTACTGCGCATTCGGAGTTTATCAAGACTTGATAGGCGGTGAAGCCCTCGCATCTTATCAGTCGCTCTACCTCACAGTAGTAATTCCCAAGGCTGCACCTAAATGCATTTCGGGGAGTACGAGCTATCTCCAAGTTTGATTAGCCTTTCACCCCCACCCTCAGTTCATCCGGAAGCTTTTCAACGCTTATCGGTTCGGTCCTCCAGTTAGTGTTACCTAACCTTCAACCTGACCAAGGGTAGATCACTTGGTTTCGCGTCTACTCCTTCCGACTAATCGCCCT
>NZ_JBDFVF010000079.1:0-1518 GCF_040913205.1 Bacteroides sp. MSSM.1001136sp1_RTP21357st2_D2_RTP21359_211015
AAAAAGATTAATAGCAGGGTGGGATAATGAATTCTTATGGGAACTTATTTTACATGATTTATAATGCGTTTTCCCTGAGGTAGGAAAATATACAAATGTCCGCTCTATATACTTTCAATAAGCACTGGTAATATATTGTAAAGCAGTGTATAGTCTGGTATTCTACTTGGTCTTTAGCTTAGAATCTGGCTTGATAATTTATAGGATAAATGGTTAAAATACTATGAGAAATACCTTGAAAAGGTATGAGAAATGCGTTGTTTTATGGACAAAATGCTGGTAATACTATGAGAAATGCTATTTTCTATTTTATTTCTCATAGTGTTATGTCTTTGATTTACAAGATATTATTATGTGCGTTATGAGAACATGAGAAATGAAAAATCGTTTCTAGTAGAATGTCAGATACGTGTTTTTTTATATGATATAGACTAGATTAATTGATAAAGCATATTTTTTTTCTGTCAAAATTGTTTGTTTAATAGATATTTATTTCTACTTTTGTCATAGTTTACTTTCGAGCGAAGGAAGTAGCTTTTTAATAATTTTATTGAGAACGGTTATTTGTTGCATTCTATATAAAAATCCGCTAATTTTTTACCAGTGAATGACAATGAGTGACAGGTCTCGCGCACTTTTGCATATATACTTTGTTATATACACAATTGGGCGTGGGGCTATCACTTATGTTCACTGGGGGTCTTAGCGGATACCTTATATAGAGCGTAAGTAGATAGTTCCCACGTTCTCTTTTTATATAAACCTCGCACCACCGGGAACTGATGTGGTAATTCATATAAACTATGTGCGGAGACTTTAATCGTATCATCATTCAGCTATCGCAGCATCCTGTTGTGAACAAATCTTTCTCTGATTTAACCTGTACCGAATGCGAACAGGCATATGTCTTGATAAATGAATTGATTAGTTTATCAGTAGAAGAAGATTATACCCTATTGGATTATATTCAGATGGCACGCCTGAAGTATTATCTCGGTGAGCTTTCTTGCAAGATATATTCTGTAAAGGAAGATGCCGCCCTTCATTATGGTAGCGCCCTTCATTTATTGGAGAAAGGCGGTCTCGATCTGAGCCTAAAGAAATGGATTGAACTTGTCAGCCTGCGTATGGAGGAATAAATCGTCGTTGCATTTCAATTCTGCATTTCCTGACGTATGTTTGCCTCATTTCTTTTTGCATATACTTGATTGAATAATCCTGTATATGCAAAAATCATCATGTCTTATAATCCGGTTTTGGTATATTTTATATGGCACTTCTCTTTTCTCTTATGATTTTCTTCTTAATTTATCTTTGCCTTACGCTCGCCCGCGTGTAATATAATAATGTGTATCCCTCTCGTCGTTTCCGCACACAATTCCCCCATACATAAAAAATATGTTCTACAACATCGTTATGCATCAGCACTTTAGCAAATTCCTTCAAAAATAATTAGAAAAAATAGTTTGATATATTTGGAGTGTATACCAAAAGGGCGTACTTTTGCACCCGCTTTCC
>NZ_JBDFVF010000080.1:0-1473 GCF_040913205.1 Bacteroides sp. MSSM.1001136sp1_RTP21357st2_D2_RTP21359_211015
CAATAGTTCGTTAAAAATTCGCCACGCCTAAGCGGCTCTGGCAGTAAATAAAATGAGTTCTTTGAAAAGTTTGTCAATAACTTGCGGGTCTGGGCTAATCCCAAACACGCAAATAAATCGTTCAAGCATATAAGCATTGTGTATGAATGACTTGCAGGAGGATATGGAATAGGTTATTCCGAGCCTCTTACATGCCGCTTTGGCCAAGTTGACAGCAGCAAGCGATGCATTGAAGTGAAAATCCAATTTCCTGAAGTCGGTAGACTGGCAGTTGGTGATTCCTGCATGCTGCTTGCCATCTCTAAAGCAAAATTCCAACTGGAACCTGGTTCTGTAATAATCCAGCACCTCGCGTCCATCCATGGAATCGTCTGTAGAGAAGTAAAGCTGCCACTTGTCTGTCCTCCCGTCCATCGGATACCAGATGGCTAAGGAAACATACCTTTTGAGAGCTTTTGCATATACCCTCAATCCGTATAGCTTTCCCTTGTTCACCTCGTATTCCTTGCACCGGGTCAAATCCAAATTGGCAAAGTCAATCCTGCCGTCAAACCACTTGGGATGGCCACGTTTTCCTGTTTTCTGTTCCAATGCCGGATAGTACAGGACAACATCATTCCTAAAGCGGCTGATGACATGGAAACCGTTCTCACACATAGGTGTTATGAATGTTTCCTTGGAAAAGAATGCGTCTGCAACCACCGTTTTGGATATGCTTTGCAGCTTGTCTTTTCTGCTGATAAGATAGCTGCTGTACCAGTCAACGAGGCTCTTGTCCATATTATCCAAGGTCTTACAATCCGGCGTCTGAATGGAACCTAAAGTCATGCATTCATGATTGTCGATGTCAATGACACCGATGCCCATGATTTCCAGTCCACGCTTGTATTCTCCTGCACAACCGGACCAGAAGTAACCTATCCAAGGTGTCTTCTTGCCTGATTTGGGAATATAGGAAGGATCGATGGCGATGGCTTTTCTTTTGCCTGTGAGATGCTTGCTGATGATAGAGCCGTTGAACGCAAACCAGTCGAAAGTTTCATGCTCAAAAAGGTTACGATAAGTCTGTTCTGAGAAACAGCCATATCTGCCCAATTGGAGGAAGTTTATACGATCCGGGATGGCCATGAATAATTTCATGGTGTCCATGAACGTTTTTTCAAAAGGTTTTTGTATATTCGCTACTGATTTGAGAGCCGACAGGCACTCGGATTGGTATTGCATAAGGAGTGTTTCTTTAGTCATAATCAGAAGAGTTGAGAGACTTCTAATTTACTAAAAAACCAGCGAATTATGCAATACTTTTTTACCTTTATTATCAGCAGGTTAGCACATTTTTTTCAGCACATTTCTTCATGCTTAACCATTCGTTTTTGACAACATTTCAATGACCTCTTTAGTGTTTCCGAACCGACTTTTGCCGGTTTTATTGTTTAACTTTTAATTTTTCGGTAAAAATTTACCGAAGTATTG
>NZ_JBDFVF010000081.1:0-1431 GCF_040913205.1 Bacteroides sp. MSSM.1001136sp1_RTP21357st2_D2_RTP21359_211015
GGTGTAATGGTATTCTGAATCTTCACCTGTAGGCGCCCAAGTACTTCCATATCCGTAGATTTCAGAATAATTGGTAGTATAAGCGTCATCACCAATCTGGTATTTAATATCCAGTTTGTGGTTGTCAGTTCCAAATTTAGTGGTGTATTTCACGAAAGCATTTCCGAAGAAACGTTGTGAACGTTCAGAGAACTGGTTATTGTCAACTGCCCAATATGCATCGTCGATCCAGCTGTCTCGATATGTATTTTGTGTGTAAGGGTCGCCTTCTATGTGAGAAGGAATACCGGCCATATTATAGCTGACGGGTGCATTATAGATCGTAGCAACCACACTGGTGTTGGCTGTAGACTGTTTGGAGATTTTTGAAGTCACAAAGTTTCCATTAAATCCGGTAGTCCAGTTAGGATGGAGTTGTGCTTCGGCGGACATTTTCACGTTATATCTATCCATACCGGTTGATGGAACGATACCATTACTGGTGGTGTTACCCAAAGAAAAGGAGTAGTTACCTTTGTCGAATCTCTGGGCTACATTGACGTTATTGCTCCAAGATACACCTGTTTCAAAAAAGTCCTTCATGTTGTTATATGCTTGTGGAGTAGCCCACGGATTCATGCCGGCAGCTGCAAGTTGAGGAACATAGTATTTTCCGGACTGTTTACCATATTGGCTGGTGTAACTGTTGTCTGTATTTCCTCCGTAGGTAGGGTCGTTAGCTAATTCGGAAATCTTAGGACCCCATGCGAAAGGAGATGACGGATCGAAAGTACCGCCTGAACCTTGTGCATATTCTTGTTGCAGTTCCGGAAGAGTTGAAATCTTATCAAAGGAAAGGTTAGTACTGAAAGTAATAGTCGGTTTTCCTTTATCTGCTCCTTTACCACTTTTGGTGGTGATAACGATAACACCATTGGAAGCTCTCATACCATACAAAGCAGAAGCGGCTTGTCCCTTTAATATATTGATACTTTCTATATCATTAGGGTCAATGTCGACAGCACGGTTAGCATAGTCCGTTCCATACGCTCCATCGGTAAGAGAAGTACTCACATCTGCGGTAGAAGCGATAGGCATACCATCAATTACATACAATGGAGTATTGTCTCCAGTGAAAGAACGAGAACCGCGAATCGTGATCTTTGAAGAAGCACCCGGCATACCTGATGATGGGGTGATGTCAATACCTGATACTTTTCCTTGTAAGGCTCCCGCTAAATCTGTATTAGCAGCACGTGTCAACGCATCCGATTTGACATCTTGTACGGCATATCCCAATGCTTTCTTTTCGCGTGAAATACCCATAGCGGTAACTACTACTTCGTCTAGCTTTTGGGCGTCAGCCTTTAATACAACTCTCAAATTTGGCTTAATAACTACTTCTTGTGTTTGCATTCCGATATACGAAATCTGCAAAGTCTTTGCAGAACT
>NZ_JBDFVF010000082.1:0-1348 GCF_040913205.1 Bacteroides sp. MSSM.1001136sp1_RTP21357st2_D2_RTP21359_211015
CCTATAAGCTTGATAAAAAACAGCTTTCTTACCGGATGCAGGACAACGCGTTCCTTGAAATCTCCGATATTGAAACTGCTCAGAAACTTTCTGACCGTATCAACCCGCAAGGGCTCCATAAAGTTCTCGATGTCTTTGCCAGACGCTACAGTCCCGTTCCGGAATCTCTCGGGCTGGGTTATACCTGGACGGTTCAGCAGATCGAATGTGCCACGGATATCATGTTCCGTAAGCCGGAATACCTGGCACCAATCTATGATGAAATCATCCACACTGCGATATATACTGTGAAGCCTGACAACATCGCCACTTTCCTTGGACAGCGAATCACTTATAACTGTACCAAAGAGATTGGCACAAACTATAATCAGCGCATCCTCGGAACGAGGATCAAGCACCACATGGGTGATGTGTCCATAAAAATGTATGACAAGTTTGGCTGTGTACTGCGAATTGAAAGCACCTGCAATGATATCAGTACGTTCCGTGTGGAGCGGGAAGTTCAGCATAGGGATGGAACATCCGATATTCGGAAAGCCCCTTTAAAAAAGAGTATTTACAGCTTATATCAGTTATTCACAATCCTGAAATCTGCGAATTACAGATACCTTGAATTTATCTCATCCTTTGATGATCACAGCAGCGGCAGGAAGAAATTGGATGAAGTCAGTCATTCCCGGAGGGAAAAGGAACGAACCTATCGCGGATTCAACTTTTTTGATTCTCGTGATCTGTCTGTACTGGAAGCCATCAGCAAAGGGGAATACATGACATTCGGGATACAAGGAAAACAGATCCGCCAGCATCTTCCGAAAATCACTCCGTCTGCCATGACAAGGATCTTTAAACGTCTGAAAGTCCATGGACTGATTGAAAAAATCCCAGGATCCTATAAATATTTGATAACGGCTCTTGGAAAAGAGATCATAGCTGCTGGTTTATCGATAAAAAACCTTATCCTTGTTCCGGCGCTTACATCTTGATTTTCCTGATGCCGAAATTTTGCCATTTTGCGTAGAAAATCATTTATAAGTGGCCTAATGAATTATACCATAGTTTGGAAAAATAAAAAATTATATTTCATCAACGTTTCATAAAAGGTGTGTAGAATGTTATTGAAAGTAGATATAAAATGCTATTGTGTAAAAAATAAAGGAGGAATAATTTATGAAAAAAATAGTATCAAGAGGAGCATGCCTATTACTTGCATCATGTTTGAGCTTAAACGCAGTTGGGTGTCAAAAAAGTAATGAAAACAATAAAATTAAAGAAGGACAATCCATAAGTTCTGAAGAGGCAGGCATGTCAATTAATGCAAATGGCAAAAATGAAACTTTTAAGCCATCAG
>NZ_JBDFVF010000083.1:0-1391 GCF_040913205.1 Bacteroides sp. MSSM.1001136sp1_RTP21357st2_D2_RTP21359_211015
GGTTCCCCCGAGCTTTAAAACAACTGCCACGCAAAGGGCAACCTTCGCATCTTTTTGCTTTATACCGGGCACTTTCGATGATGTATCCGCTCGCTGTCTTGTCACGTTTGGTTCCTATACGGTTCATGTGCTGTCCCATAGGACAAACGTAATAATCCTCTTGGGCATTGTAATGGAGACTTTCGGCATGGAATGGGTTGGGAGTATAACGAGGACGCTGTTCTTTATGGAAGTAATTGTACTTGATGAAGGCTTCTATCCCATTCTCCTGCATGAACCGGTAATTTTCTTCCGAACCGTAACCGGAGTCTGCCACACAGATATTCGGTAAACGGTTATAGCGGTACTGGAAAGAGTGGAAAAAAGGTATGAGGGTCAGTGTATCGGTAGGGTTGGGAAACAGACGGAAGTCTGTGATGAATTGGTTTTCAGTACCTATTTGCAGATTATATCCGGGTTTGGTCTGCCCGTTCTTCATGGCATCTTCTTTCATGCGCATGAATGTGGCACCAGGATCGGTCTTGGAATAGGAGTTACGTTCTCCAAGGGTATCAAGGTGATTGTCGTATTCTATCAGCTTGTCACGATACCCTTCAAGTTCCATGACCTGCTTCTTCTTTTTGCGCAGGGCTTTCTTTTCTTCCTTATCCTTTGTTGCAGGCTGGCGTTCCAGGGCTTCTTTAAGTTCATCCACTATGTCAGAGAGCCTGCAGGGAGTAAACTCCACGGATGTGTCTTTTATAGAGTTCTCCTGTGCAATGGCTTCATCCACCTGTTCCAAGAGAATACGGATTTTATCCATTAGTCTCGTACGGTTCCGTTCGACTGTCTTGCGCCAGACAAAAGTATATTTGTTGGCTTTGGATTCAATCTTGGTGCCGTCGATATACTCCACATCAAGGCTGATGAAACCTTTATCGGCAAGGACAAGAACCAACTGGGTAAATACATTATTTATTTCCTCCTTTACACGGTTACGAAAACGGTTGATCGTGATAAAATCCGGATGCTCATTACCGGCAAGCCAAATATAATGAATGTCACGAAGGAGGTGCTTCTCTATTTTACGGCAAGAATAGATATTATTCATGTAGGCGTAGATTATCACCTTAAGCATCATTTTAGGATGATAAGGACAACGGCCCGTTTCCTTATAAAGCTTCTTGAAACTCTCAAGATTGAGATTGTCAATAACAGCATTCACGATGCGGACCGGGTCGGTCGCAGCTATGTTTTCATCAATTCTTTGTGGAAAAAGAACGGTTTGGTTGGGAATGTAAGGACGAAAATGTAACTTTGCCATAACGAAAAACTTTATACCTAAAGATACGAAAACTTTGGGTAATAACAAAGCCCGGGCTTGAGAAAGTCTGGGCTTTGCGCATAAAAAA
>NZ_JBDFVF010000084.1:0-1327 GCF_040913205.1 Bacteroides sp. MSSM.1001136sp1_RTP21357st2_D2_RTP21359_211015
CTTTATGCCCATTATAATACATCTATTTTCATTTTTAAACAAAAAAAACCTTGAAACAACTATCTTGCTTCAAGGTTTAATAACAGGGGATGAGAGAATCGAACTCCCACCAAAGGTTTTGGAGACCCCTATCATACCATTTGACCAATCCCCTATTTTATGAAGAAAAGTGACTATTACTAGTCACGTCTCTTTGAAAGGTTCTGTACCTTCAAAACTACATACATGTTACATCCTAATGGAATCATTTTACAACCTTGCGATTGTTGGTCAAGCCCTCACCCTATTAGTAACAGTCAGCTCCATGCGTTACCGCACTTCCACCTCTGCCCTATCTACCTCGTCGTCTTCAAGGGGTCTTACTAACTTGACGTTATGGGATATCTCATCTTGAGGGGGGCTTCACGCTTAGATGCCTTCAGCGTTTATCCCGTCCCGGCTTGGCTACTCTGCTATGCATTTGGTAATACAACAGATCCACCAGCGGCCAGTCCACCCCGGTCCTCTCGTACTAAGGGCAGCTCCTCTCAAATATCCTACGCCCACGCCGGATAGGGACCGAACTGTCTCACGACGTTCTGAACCCAGCTCGCGTACCGCTTTAATGGGCGAACAGCCCAACCCTTGGGACCTACTTCAGCCCCAGGATGCGATGAGCCGACATCGAGGTGCCAAACCACTCCGTCGATGTGAACTCTTGGGAGTGATAAGCCTGTTATCCCCAGGGTAGCTTTTATCCGTTGAGCGATGGCAATCCCACTTTATACCACCGGATCACTAAGTCCTACTTTCGTACCTGCTCCACCCGTCGGTGTCGCAGTCAAGCTCCCTTCTGCCTTTGCACTCTTCGAATGGTTTCCAACCATTCTGAGGGAACCTTTGAGCGCCTCCGATACCCTTTCGGAGGCGACCGCCCCAGTCAAACTCCCCACCTGACATTGTCCCCCAGCCGGTTCACGGCTGCTGGTTAGAAATCCAATACTACAAGGGTGGTATCCCAACAGTGACTCCCTGACAACTGGCGTCATCAGTTCTCAGTCTCCCACCTATCCTGTACATGCAATATCGAATCCCAGTATCAAGCTGGAGTAAAGCTCCATGGGGTCTTTCCGTCCTGGCGCAGGTAACCAGCATCTTCACTGGTATTTCAATTTCACCGGGTGCATTGTTGAGACAGTGCCCAAATCATTACGCCTTTCGTGCGGGTCGGAACTTACCCGACAAGGAATTTCGCTACCTTAGGACCGTTATAGTTACGGCCGCCGTTTACTGGGGCTTAAATTCAAAGCTTCGCTTACGCTAACCTCTCCTCTTAACCTTCCAGCAC
>NZ_JBDFVF010000085.1:0-1314 GCF_040913205.1 Bacteroides sp. MSSM.1001136sp1_RTP21357st2_D2_RTP21359_211015
TTATGAACTATAATACGAAAACTGACTACGGTTAACGATAATTAGCATAAATATGCAATTATCTCATTCACGGAAGCTCGTCGGGGCTGACTGCGTAGCCCCTTGCCGCATGGCGTTCCCTCCGCAGGAGCTATTATGGCTTTTCAGACTTGAATCCATCGACATATGGCTTTTCTTGAGAGACTACCGCAAAGGCTTGCCTTACGAGTTTGTTGGCGACTGCAACAACCGCCACTTTTCCCGGCTTGCCGTTAGAACGCAATCGGTCAAAACATTCCTTGCATTCGGCATTGCATCGCAGAGATGCCATGGCAGCTATATAAAGCTGACCACGTAAGGAAGAATCACCGTTGCGATTGATGTGACCTTTGACATTGACTGACGTACCGGATTGTTGGTAAGTAGGAGATAAGCCCAAGTATCGGGTGAGTTGCTTGGCATTATCAAAGTACGTGAAGCCTCCCGTAGCCATTATCAAGGCTGCCGCCAGCGTGACACCGATACCTTTGATAGAGATGAGCAAGTCCATCTGTTTCTTGTACTCGCATTGTGCCAAAACCGCCAGTTCCTCCTCCAAGTTCTTGACTTGCTTTTCAAGGAAAGCGATTGTCTTTTCAATAGCTTTCTTGCACTTGGGGTCGAAGAAGGGAAGTGCTTCCATGGAACCTTTCAAGTTACGGGTGGCTATAAGTTGCTTCTTGAGTTGACGTATGACTGTCCGTTTCTGCTTCAAGGTGAGAATGGCATCGCTACGAAGCCTATAAGGGGCAGGCTGCATCTTCTCTCCGTAAAGAGCTATCAGACGTGCATCCGTTTCATCCGTCTTGGTGACGGAAAGCATCACACGGGCGAAATTCTTTATCTTGAGAGGATTCTCCAAACTGACAGTGATTCCCACTTGCGAAAGAAGATAGACGAGCAGGGAACTGTAATTGCCGGTTGCTTCCAGCACGCAATGATGCTCACTGGCTGACAAGGTTTGAATGAACTCATGAACGCCTTTGGTAGTGTTCTTGAATGTTTTGGTCTTGCTGCTCTTGGCAGAAGAATAAGCAACTACGAAAGTCGCCTTGCTGACATCAATTCCAACGTAGGTCATAGTCTTAATGATTTATTGAACGACAACATCTGTACATCGTGAGCCATCATTGCGAATACGGGGTCGAAAGCCCATTGAACTATCCGGTTTCTGATGTAAAAGTGTGGGGACGAAACATAACTCACGGCCTTTATGACCAAGGAAACATCGGTCTTATTCCACACTTTGATGTTGAAACTTTATGCAAATATATAACGATTAAAAATTATACAATG
>NZ_JBDFVF010000086.1:0-1237 GCF_040913205.1 Bacteroides sp. MSSM.1001136sp1_RTP21357st2_D2_RTP21359_211015
GTCTGACCGATAGCGAACGAGTACCGTGAGGGAAAGGTGAAAAGTACCCCGGGAGGGGAGTGAAACAGTCTCTGAAACCGTGCGCCTACAATCCGTCGGAGCCCTTTTGTGGGGTGACGGCGTGCCTATCGAAAAATGAGTCTGCGAGTCAGTGGCATGTGGCGAGCATAACCCGTGTGGGGTATGCGTAGCGAAGGCGAGTCTTAAAAGGCGTTTGAGTCGCGTGTCCTGGACCCGAAGCGGGATGATCTAGCCCTGAGCAGGTTGAAGCGCGGGTAAGACCGCGTGGAGGACCGAACCCACCTGGGTTGAAAACCGGGGGGATGACTTGGGGCTAGGGGTGAAAGGCCAATCAAATTCCGTGATAGCTGGTTCTCTCCGAAATGCATTTGGGTGCAGCGTCGGGTCATTACGTCCCGGGGGTAGAGCTACTGGATGCTTGCGGGCCCGTATCGGGTACCAACAGCAACCAAACTCCGAATACCGGTGACGCGTATCCCGGCAGTGAGTCGGCGGGGGATAAGCTTCGTCGTCGAAAGGGAAACAGCCCAGACCGTCGTCTAAGGTCCCGAAGCGTGTGCTAAGTGGGAAAGGATGTGGAGTCGCATAGACAGCCAGGAGGTTGGCTCAGAAGCAGCCACCCTTGAAAGAGTGCGTAACAGCTCACTGGTCTAGTGGTTCCGCGCCGACAATGTAGCGGGGCTCAAGCACACCACCGAAGACGCGGCAGCGGCCTTTGCGGCCGTTGGGTAGGAGAGCGTCCCGCGTGGGGCGAAGCGGCCGGGGAACCGTGCCGTGGACCGCGCGGGAGTGAGAATGCAGACATGAGTAGCGAGAGACGGGTGAGGATCCCGTCCGCTGGATGACCAAGGGTTCCGGGGCCACGTTCGTCGTCCCCGGGTGAGTCGGGTCCTAAGGCGAGGCCGACAGGCGTAGTCGAATGGATGAACGGGTGGATATTCCCGTACCGGCTTTCAGCCGCCAAAACCGAGGCTTGGAGTACTAACCTCCGGGTCCGGGCTTACTGCTCCTTCGGGGGCGGGATGCCCTGGCCTGTTGGGACCGATCCTTGTAGTAGGTCAGCGCAGGAGTGACGCAGAAGGGTAGCCGGCCGCGGAGGTGGTCTTCCGTGGTCAAGCACGCAGGGCGTGGGACAGGCAAATCCGTCCCGCATGGGTCCGAGGTGCGATGATGGGGGCCTTATGGCCCGATATCCGGTGATCTGTCTCTTATACAC
>NZ_JBDFVF010000087.1:0-1159 GCF_040913205.1 Bacteroides sp. MSSM.1001136sp1_RTP21357st2_D2_RTP21359_211015
CCCCACCCTTTTCAACGGATGTGGGTTCGGTCCTCCATTGCCTTTTACGGCAACTTCAACCTGGACATGGATAGATCACCCGGTTTCGGGTCTACTCCGACTGACTATTTCGCCCTCTTCAGACTCGGTTTCCCTTCGGCTCCAGGCCTTCAGCCCTTAACCTCGCCAGCCAGCGTAACTCGCCGGACCGTTCTACAAAAAGTACGCGGTTCATCATATAAAGATGTTCCACAGCTTGTAAACATATGGTTTCAGGTTCTCTTTCACTCCCCTCCCGGGGTCCTTTTCACCTTTCCTTCACAGTACTATGCGCTATCGGTCACTAAGGAGTATTTAGCCTTACGGGGTGGTCCCCGCTCATTCCATCAAGGTTTCTCGTGTCTCGATGTACTCTGGATCCCGCTCAGTCAGCTCTCCTTTCGCTTACGGGGCTTTCACCCTCTCCGGCAGGCTTTCCCAAACCTTTCTGCTAGAATCACTGAATCTTAAATGCGGTCCGAACCCCGGAGTGCACGCACTCCGGTTTGGGCTCTTTCGCTTTCGCTCGCCGCTACTTACGAAATCGATGTTTCTTTCTCTTCCTCCGGCTACTTAGATGTTTCAGTTCACCGGGTTCCCTTCCATACGTTATGGATTGGCGTATGGATACTTGAGGTCTTCTCAAGTGGGTTTCCCCATTCAGATATCTCCGGATCAATGGATATTTGCTCCTCCCCGAAGCTTTTCGCAGCTTATCACGTCTTTCATCGGCTCTTAGTGCCAAGGCATCCACCATACGCTCTTATTAGCATAACCAACTGATAAGAAACACGGGTTGGTCTCTCATCTACACATGTATAGCGTTACATGCGTTGGTAATAGTTTGTTTTTTTATAATGTTGTTAACATTACCTCGGATGTCTTGTTGAATTAATTCAACTCTCTTATTTTCATAAGATATTTCTCTTTGTATGCAATTTTCAAGGTACAACTGACTGCTTCTTTCATCAGTCATTAGAAACTAAAATCCCTTTTAATCTCTAATCACTGGTGAAACCAGTTCTTTTTCTTTTTTTGTTTTGGCGGCCACCTACTCTCCCACACCGTCTCCAGTGCAGTACCATCGGCCGCTCAGGTCTTAACCATCGTGTTCGGGATGGGAACGGGTGTTTCCCAAAAG
>NZ_JBDFVF010000088.1:0-1297 GCF_040913205.1 Bacteroides sp. MSSM.1001136sp1_RTP21357st2_D2_RTP21359_211015
TGAAGTCCCGCTCGTCGGGACGGGTGCTCCCGCCCCTATTCTTATGGATTACGCAAGCGAATTTTGATAATTTCTCGAAAAAAAAGCATCCGTCCTAATTACAGCGAACATAATCGTAACTAATTTCGCTCTAACTGCATTCAGAACCGACATCTTATTTTTTCCCTCTTCGACCTTTCTGTCATAATATTTCTTCAATGGACTATTTTTCACTTGTGAAACAGATAGTGCCGCCATATGTAGCAAATGCTTGATGCTCTTGTCAGCCCTATTAGATACTCTATTTTTAGAACGTTGGCTACTTCCTGACACATAGACGAACGGAACAACTCCTGCATGACAGCAAAACTTCCTGGGATCAGTAAAAGAAGTGAAAGCATCTGTTTCCATGATCATCTTCAGTGCAACACGTTCCCCAACTCCATCCACAGACATGAGTAAATCCATTTGATGAGCAATGACAGGTGCCTGATTTATAAGTTCTTTTATTTCAAGGTCTATTTGTGCTATGTAATCCGTAAATGTATTGATAATCCCTTCAACTCTATTGCATTTAGCAATATATATTGAGTGTTCCATATAGTCTACCTGATCTTTTAGCTGGGATTGATATTTAGCCCTATCTGCAACAAGCATACTGCGTTCTGTTGATAAGTTTTTGAGTTTTTGTATTATAAGCTCTGATGCGGTATACGGTTGTAGGCAATCATTATATCTTTCTGCATACATTGCTATTCGGCAGGCATCTATTTTATCATTTTTGCCACGAGGTATTCCATGACAATATTTTATTTTAGCTGCATCTTCCAAACATAAGTAGACTCCTATACTTTTTGTTGCACAGACCAAAGGATAGGTATATTGCCCTGTATGTTCCGCACAGACAACCAAACTGTCCTCAGAGAGGAAAAATTTCTCAAACGTTCTTGTTAACCAAGATTTAATAGAGGATAGATCATTAGGAATAACATCATAAAGGATGTCCTTACCGTTACTCCTTAAACATAAATCCAATTTTTTCTTACTCACATCAACTCCTAAATAAAAAACTTTCATACTTTTGTTTTTGAACATTAAACAAAAAAGAAAGGACCTGAACTTGACCTAATAACCTTAAACAGGTTTACTGAAATTCTTATATGGGTTTGAGTTCAAGGAAGGAGCAAAAGGACCGAATAGGGACTTAGACTTGACTTCTATTGCCGCTGATGGTTTTCCTTTTGCTTTCCTTTCAATATCAATTCAAAGATAAATATTTTGATGCTGCAAATCTAAGGTTGCCGCTAGGGCGATCCCC
>NZ_JBDFVF010000089.1:0-1193 GCF_040913205.1 Bacteroides sp. MSSM.1001136sp1_RTP21357st2_D2_RTP21359_211015
GCACAGGTATCACAACTGTTAGCGAACACCGGCCAAGACCCGATATATCCTGAATGGAAACAACCTTTTTACAACCCTGCATAATAAAACCCTCTTAAAAAATACTCATAAATATTATTATAACATATCCATCAGGATTTTTCAATAGCCCATGGCTTGCCGGCAATATTTTTTTCACTATATTTTTCATATTGTTCATATCAATATAATATGATTTATGTGCTCTATGAAAAGCAACAAAAAAGCGCCATTTTTCGCACTTTTTAGGCTAGCACCTACAAAATTCATCATGATAATTTGTACAAATTTGTAGGTTTGTCAATCATATTGGACACTATTATTAAGAAATTCGATAGGCGAAAACCATTTGAGGGGACGCATAGGACGGTTGTTTGTTCGACTTAAACGTGCAGCTAGCTGCACGTTTAAGTCGTCGCAGGAATAAAACCTATGGCACGAATAGAATTTGTTGTGATCTTCTCGGTGACTGCGCTCTACTTTGCCATTGTGCCTGGGCGTATATGGACGAATGAGTTTGTGTTCAATGCCAAGTTGTGAGAGCGTATTCTCAAACAGCGTTTTCTTGTCTCTTTTGCTTGGCGAAAAGCGGTTAGTAAATTCAAATCCATTGTCGGTCTGAATACATTTCACCGTTATTCCTCTGCGTTTGTACCATTTCACCAGCCTTTTTACAAAGTCTGCTGAAGAATAGGTGCTTTGCTCCTCATATCCGTATAAAAATCTTATCCTGGTATACTCATCGATCGCCGTGTATTGGTACAGCTTCATCTCTGGGTCAGCTATACACTTTCTCGGAACTACCTTTACGTCCACCTGAATACGCTCTCCGGGGTATGTCATCTGCTCGTATGGCTTTGGTTTATACGTCGCTTTCTTCGGCTTTTTCGGAAGCATTCCTAGTTTTTTCATAACCCTGTAAAGACTTTCAAGACAGCGTGTATACCCTTGTTTTCTGAGACGATGCCATAGTTCGGGAAGCTCAAGCGTTGGGTTTCGTTTGTGATACCTTTTAATAAGATCTATTTCTTCCTTGGTATGCTCGTTGGGATGATGATGCGGTCGGCGTGATTTAACTGCGAGGGACTCCACACTTCCGTCCCAGCGTTTCAGCCAGAAATATATATATGAACGTGATTTATTGTATTTTCTGCTTGCTCGGCTCACTCCATATT
>NZ_JBDFVF010000090.1:0-1263 GCF_040913205.1 Bacteroides sp. MSSM.1001136sp1_RTP21357st2_D2_RTP21359_211015
ATCTCTCTTTTGTTGTTTCTTAATGTAGCCAATGCAATTTTCGCCAGTACGGAGAAGTTTAATGCTGATATATTTCTTCTTCTGGTATTATCTTCATGGAAATTGACATCTAGCTGCCAATGTAGATTATTCTCAATTTCCCAGTGTTCTCTACTATTTTTAAGTATCTTCTGCGCATCAGGTTCCAAGGAAGATATAAAACATCTTTTTTCCACTGTAGTGCCTTTGTTTGTATTTCTGGTATTCTCTATATATCCGAAAGACTGTATATTTTTCCACTTCTTTCTAATATCTGCTCCCAGAAAACCAGGATCGTTGCAGCAATAGCAGATTCTCGACTCATTCCTGCCATGTCCTTCTTCATGCGTCTCATATTTGTCAAATCGTACTGTTGTACCTTTTGATACAATACTTTCTGTTACTGACAGTACTATTTCCTTTAATTTCGGTTGATTATCTTTCACTATAAAAATGTAGTCACCTTCTCCCTTTATGACTTTCTCTGCAATTGTACGCTGGCATCCTAAAGCGTCAATTGTAATAATACAATCTTTTATACACAACATATCTAATAATTCAGGAATGACAACTATCTCATTTTCCTTTTCTTGTGTACATAACTGTCCAAGGGAGATTCCCAGTTCTGTTGCAAATGCACTGATGACATGCAATTTGTACTTTCCCGTATTCGAATCAGGAAGCACTCCTTGTTTACGATGACGCTTGTCCTGTTCGGATTCATAGGCTCCTCGTATGGTTTTACCATCAATGGCTATATGCCCCGAATAACATTTGAGAATGCTTTGGACCCATTGCCTATAAGATTCTTCAAATTTTAAAGGATCTAATGCCGAGAAAAAGCGATTAAATGTATCATGGGAAGGGATACCATTAAAATTGGAAAGCTTGGCTGCAAAAAAAGATTCTTTACTTTTACCAAAGTCTTCTATTGAATTCCAAGTATCAGCGCCACATATAACAGCAGAAATTGCAATAAGAACAATGGTACTGGCCTGATGTTTTTTACAACGGTCTATCCGGTTATCTATCAATATTAATGAATCAGCAAATTCATGTAGGTTGCTGATCTCAATCTTTCTTTTAGTTTCTTGCTTCATTTTAATTGTGATTTATAATCACGTAAATGTACTCAAATAATATTGTAAATGAAAGATAAATATCTTATTAATAAGATGAAAAGACAATATTGGTGTAAGATAAATGTATAAAAGATTAAGGAAAGAGTATAATGCGTTTTCCCTG
>NZ_JBDFVF010000091.1:0-1226 GCF_040913205.1 Bacteroides sp. MSSM.1001136sp1_RTP21357st2_D2_RTP21359_211015
ATTATCTTGCTCAAGACAGTTAAAGGGTTCTGCTGCCTTATGCAAGAAATAAAAAATGGAATTGATAGAACCCACCTCAACACATTGCTCCTGAATTGCCTGTTGGCCACAGGGCAGTTGAAAGAAGGCGGGGAATATGACGTTGACTTCGACCACCAGTTCATAGAGACGGAAAAGTACGATGCAAAGCCCACGTACAAGAAATTTCTTGGTTATAGGCCAGGAGTGGCCGTTATTGGTGACATGATTGTCGGCATAGAGAACAGCGACGGCAACACCAATGTACGCTTTCACCAGGAGGACACGCTAAAGAGGATTTTGGAGAGGCTTGAAGAAAAGGGACTGACAGTCAACCGCTTCAGGGCCGACTGCGGCTCATGCTCGGAAGACATTGTGGATGAGGTCAGGAAGCATTGCAGGACGTTCTACATACGCGCCAACCGCTGCAGCTCGCTCTATGATGACATCTTTGCCCTCAGGGGATGGAAGAGGGAGGAGATTAACGACATTGAGTTTGAGCTGAACTCAATTCTCGTTGAGAAATGGAAGGGCAAGCCGTATCGCCTGGTAATCCAGAGGCAGAGACGCATGGGCTGTGAACTTGACCTGTGGGAGGGGGAATACACATACCGCTGCATCCTGACCAACGATTACGAAGCATCCATGAGGGACATCGTGGAGTTTTATAACATGCGTGGGGGAAAGGAACGCATCTTTGATGACATGGCGGGTGGATTCGGATGGGGCCGACTGCCAAAATCATTCATGGCGGAAAATACTGTGTTCCTGCTCCTGACGGCACTGATACGCAATTTCTACAAGGCCATCATGCAAAGGATTGAAGTGAAGAAGTTCGGGCTAAAGGAAACCAGCCGTATCAAGACCTTTGTCTTCAAGTTCATCTCCGTGCCTGCAAAGTGGATTAAGACTGCAAGACAATATGTGCTGAACATCTACACCGACAACCATGCATATGTAGAAGCCTTCAAAACTTCTTCAGGATGATTTCCATCACTTGATGGCCACTAATTGCGTATTGCCTCAAGTCGCTTTATGGGGTAAGGGGATACTAGGCGCATTGAAACGGACGCGAGGACTTAATGGCTGTCTAACTAATCAAAACCCCATTTATCTTCATGTAGGTGGCAATTAGTGAGGGAAGTTGCGGATTTAAGGATGATTATACCAACCTGATTGACTCATTCAAAGAAAAACAATTCATCCCA
>NZ_JBDFVF010000092.1:0-1222 GCF_040913205.1 Bacteroides sp. MSSM.1001136sp1_RTP21357st2_D2_RTP21359_211015
GGTTCTTCGTCAAATTTGGTGGTAATCTCTTTTTTATTTCAACTGTCTTCTTCTTTCTTAATCCTATTAAAAGTTGTAGATATGTTTGCTTTTTAGTAACTTTAAAGACACCACATCATTAAGAGTTACAATGCAACAAGTCATATCTACAACGTACAAATATACATCAAAAAAAGAAAATGCTCCTACAAATAGGGGATTATTCCATGATTTCAGATTCAGTCTTGGCTACGATAATCTGCAACAAGATGGTATCTCTGAAGCTGTTGGCTCATTGACGGTCTTTCTACATACGGCTGGCAAAGGGGCTTCCTGTCCTTATTGCGGACATTTCAGTCACCGATTGCACAGTTACTACTCCCGTCATATTGAGGATCTTGAAGTTTACGGTCATACTTTGGAGTTAGTCATCAAGGTTGGCAAATATTATTGTGACAATGTTTCTTGTCCACAAAAAATATTCTGCGAACCGTTGTCTTTTCTGGCTCGTCGGTATGGTAGACGGAGCTATCTTGTTGAGGAACGCATCAGATCGATAAGTTTGGAACTTACTTCCCGAAAGGCCTCTTCTCTTTTGCAACTGTTCCATATAACAGCCAGTAGTTCTTCCTGCTTACGCATCCTACAACAGTGCGGACAACACAATCCTATGCATAATAAAAGTATTTATGTAGGTATTGATGATTTTGCCTATAAAAAAGGTAAGGATTATATGAGTGTGGCCGTAGACCAGATGACACACATACCTATTGCTTTGTTAGAGGATAGAAACGGAGAAGCACTTGATAACTGGCTCATCCGGAATCCTCAAATACAATATATAACGAGAGACCGTGGAAGATGTTTCACAGAGGCTATAAACAGAATAATTCCTGGTGTTACACAAATCTGCGACCGATTCCATCTAATCAAGAATATGACGGACACGATGATACCGGAAATAGAGAAAATAATCCGTCAGACCAAGAAAAAGCTCAAATACGAATATCCTGACAGAGACACGGCTTCTTCGTTAATTCTTCAGGACATATTTAACATGGGAGATGTCCGACACAGAGAAAAATTGAAGATATACAGGGAAAGCTTGAACTTAAAAATGCAGGGGATGACCATTGAGCAGACAGCCACACATTTGGGTAAGAAAAGTCGCTACATTTATAAGATTATTCACAACAGAAGAATAGGGGCATACTTGAATGAGCAACAGAAGACAGCTCTTAAA
>NZ_JBDFVF010000093.1:0-1222 GCF_040913205.1 Bacteroides sp. MSSM.1001136sp1_RTP21357st2_D2_RTP21359_211015
AGGTGGGTTCTATCAATTCCATTTTTTATTTCTTGCATAAGGCAGCAGAACCCTTTAACTGTCTTGAGCAAGATAATCTTGCGTAAAGTTAAGCAATTTAATCTACCCCCCCAAAAAAAATGAGGGATTTTTGCATTTTTGAGGATACACCCCGTCTCTTTTTATTGGGCAATCGCCAATTCACGTTTATTGCACACAATCTGGATGTAGCGGAAGATGTTGTAGGTCAAATTTGTCATCGCCACATTCGCCTTCGCCCGTACAATCCCTATTGTCCTGACAATAAGGCCGTGCATACTTTGCTCTTCAAAACCGAATACGTGCTCGACAAGGCAACGGGTCTTGGACTTGCGCCTGTTCTCAGCCTTCTGTTTTTCTGTCAGAGGATGATTCCGACGGCCTTTCTCGCAGATTATCGGATTCATGCCATGCTCCTTCACGGTTGACTCCTGCCCGGCATATCCTGCGTCAAGATACAAATCCTTATCCTTGTCTGACTCATCAAGCAGCTGCTCAAAACCTTTGGAATCATGCACATTGGCAGGCGTTGTTGCATACGAGAGGATTACCTTGTTGCCTTTGTCTACCTTGACATGCTGCTTGTAGCCGTAAAACGTGTCACCGCGCTTCTTCGTCCAACGGGCATCCACATCCTTATGGAATTTCTTGTGAGGATTGTCATTCCACAGTTCGTCGCCCTTGCCCTCCTTTATCTTCGCATTCTCCTCACGAGTGTTGCGCTGGCGTGGGGCAACGACAAAACTGGCATCTATGATCCGCCCCTCGTTGAACTGAAGGCCCTTGGCCTCCATGAACGTACGGAAGTCTTCAAACAACTTGTCATACGCACCGACGGACGTGAGGGCTTCGCGATACTTCCAGATTGTCTTCTCGTCCGGTACATCATCCACGTTCTCTATCCCCAGAAAAGCGCGGAAACTGGTGCGGTCCACTATCTGATATTCTATCTGATGGTCACTCAGGCCATAGTAACGCTGGAGAAACAGTATCTTGAACATCAACACACAATCTATGGGAGGACGCCCGGCATTGCCCTTACGCTCGCCTGTGAACAGAGAGGCTTCCAATGTCGGACGGAATATCTCAAAGTCCACCAATGACGACAGTCTCTCTAGTGGGTTGCCTATCACGTTAAGGCGAGACGATTGATTCTCGGATTCAAACACACTTTTATAGCGTAACTTGCGATAGCGGCTTAACT
>NZ_JBDFVF010000094.1:0-1171 GCF_040913205.1 Bacteroides sp. MSSM.1001136sp1_RTP21357st2_D2_RTP21359_211015
GATGCAATCTCAAAGCGATATAAATTTATCCCGGCAAAGGTCATAGTTACAGAGCATCATGTAGGTGTATATGCCAGCAAGAAGGATAATCGTATAGTGAAAGCTGATTATCCAAAGGCTCTTCTTAAAGGAAGTCCTGTATCAGCATCTATTGCTGCAGCTATCATGAATGGTAAGTATGTAAATGCGTTTCCTCTTTATCGATTAGAAAAAGAGTTTGAACGCTATGGTCTGGCAATCACCCGCCAAAACATGGCCAACTGGATGATCCGTCTTGGTGAGACCTACATATCAGTTATGTATGATTATCTGCATAAGCTAATCTATGACTATCATGTAATCCAGGCCGACGAAACTCCGGTTCTCGTAAACAAGGATGGCCGAGCTGCAGGTAGCAAGAGCTATATGTGGGTCTACCGTTCAGGGTATATGAATCCTGAACAACAGATAATCCTATATGATTATCAGCTCACCAGAAATGCCTCACATCCTAGAGAATTCCTAAAGGATTTCAGTGGAATCTGTGTGACCGATGGATATCAGGTCTATCACACTCTTGAAAAAGAGAAAGAAAACCTAACCATTGCGGGCTGCTGGGTTCACATGAGACGCCGATTCGAGCAGGCTCTACAAGTGATTCCAAAGGGATCCCAAAAAGGAACCGTATCATACATTGCCATGAAGCAGATTCAGGCAATCTACCGGGAAGAAGGTAAGCTAAAGGATCTGACTTCCAATGAACGACTTGAGCAACGACAGGCAATAATCAAACCGCTTGTGGATGCCTTGTTTATGTACCTAAAACAAAATCAGGCAAATGTATCGGGCTCATGTAAGCTTCAGGATGCATTTAAATATGCATTAAACCAGGAAAAATACCTCAAGGTATTCCTCACAGATGGCGATGTACCAATCGATAATAATGCAAGTGAGCGAGCTATCAGAGGTTTCTGTGTAGGCAAGAAGAACTGGCAGATGATTGATACAATCAATGGTGCCAAAACATCAGCCATGATATATAGTATTGCTGAAACAGCAAAAGCTAATAATCTTAAACCATATGATTATTTTGAGTATCTCTTGGAGGAGATACCAAAGCATATGGAAGATACAGACCGTAGCTTCCTAGAAGATTTGTTACCATGGTCTGAGAATCTTCCAGCACATATCA
>NZ_JBDFVF010000095.1:0-1168 GCF_040913205.1 Bacteroides sp. MSSM.1001136sp1_RTP21357st2_D2_RTP21359_211015
CAATTGGGTGATATGGTTCCACATCCTGTTGCATCTATGGTTATTCACTGTCTTCTCTGGATACTGATGATTTTACTGCTTGGTGTCGGAAGTATTTCTTTACTTGCAATTTGTGCTATAAAAGGTTGTAAGCATTATGCGAACCAGTACGCTGACACAATCAGTCTTTCTGTCTGGTTGCTAAGCCTGGCATGCCTGATATGGTTTGGAGATTTCATACGGAATTTTATTCCCATCAATCTGGTTGTGCTGCTGTTCCTGATTCATACACTTTATCTTGGAATCAGAGCATATCTAAAACGAAATTGGTACAGGTTTCGATAAACACACAAACATACGTATTTTGTTGATTTCTCCTCTAATACTGTCAGTTTTAAAATTGACAGTGTTAAATGTCATATGCTATACTGGATAAGCTACCACCCCTAGACAGGTAGAGAAAGGGGGGTGCCATATGAGTGAATTTCTATCGTTTATACTTTCTGTCCTGGCGAGTGTAGTTGCCTACTACATCTGCAAATGGTTGGACAAGAATGACTGGTAGCAACCTTGGGTTTAAGCCACCCACCCAAAACGGCATAAAAACCCCCACGAGTTCGCACCTCGTGGGGGTTTTGTTGTGCCATATGAGCACTTTCTATCGTTTTGCCTATAGGCATTATAGCATATGACCATAAGCTTTTCAAGTATCCCCTAATTGTCTCTTTTTCAAACACAATCTTCGTTCTGCAGTCTGTAATTGTCAGATAATAAAAAACGGACAGGAATTGACACTTGCACCGCTCCAATTGCTGTGGGTTATCTTATTCCTGTCCTAAAAGTTTGCGCTAGCGCCGCTCCAATTGCGACGAGGCCACCTTACTTCTGCAGTTATTTTACAATAGCTTATTTCTGTCGTCAAGAGGACTGTTGAAATTAAAATTGAAAGTCTAAAAGTAGTTGTTGCCTTTTACGGATTCCAGATACATCCGATCCGTCATTTTTTGTGGGTCTAACAAACTGTAGTATTCACTGGCTTTCATTTTCTTCTTATGCCGGAAATAAGTCGATTCACTCATTCCAAGAATGATTTGCGTCTCCTTGTCCCCTTTTTCTTCAATCAGCAATATCACATCTGAAAACCGGTATGCATCTGCTGTGTAGTTTCCTTGTTATTGCTCCTTTAACG
>NZ_JBDFVF010000096.1:0-1033 GCF_040913205.1 Bacteroides sp. MSSM.1001136sp1_RTP21357st2_D2_RTP21359_211015
CCCATACTTTGTATAAAGTGTAATAATTAATTGTCTTAATTCTGTATCCTCACACGGATAGTCGGCCGCAAAGGTAAGCATTTACGCCAGTTCGGGATAAAAAAGTGCCCTAAAAAGTTGGTAATCTCGCTATTGTTTTGTAACTTTATAGTTGATAATCAATTAATTACAAACATATATAGCGATGATTACCACTGACAAAGTTACTGAAATATTCTGTGTATTGGATGAGTTCTGCAAGAATTTAGATGCCGAGTTAACTAAAAACCTACATATTGCCCCCATAGACGAGGGAAATAAGCGCATGCGAAACCGCAAAGGGCAGATGTCCAAGAGCGAAATCATGACCATCCTGTTGTGCTATCATTTTGGCTCTTTCCGCAACTTCAAGCACTATTATCTCTTCTTCATCAAGGAGCATTTGGCAAGCTACTTCCCTAAGTCCGTGTCCTACACGCGTTTCGTGGAACTCATGCCTCGCGTGTTCTTCGAGCTGATGGCCTTCATGCGCATCCAAGGTTTTGGAAAGTGCACGGGCATTAGTTTCGTGGACAGCACGATGATTCCCGTATGCCACAACATGAGAAGGAATTTCAATAAGGTGTTTGATGGACTTGCTAAGAACGGAAAGGGAACAATGGGGTGGTGTCATGGTTTCAAGCTTCATCTGCTGTGCAACGAGATGGGCGATGTACTCACGTTCTGCCTAACTCCCGCAAACGTGGACGACAGGGACCCTAGGGTGTGGCAGGTCTTCACCAAGGTACTCTACGGCAAAGTATTTGCCGATAAGGGCTACATCAAGCAAGAGTTCTTTGAAAACCTCTTCAACCAAGGCATCCATCTCGTTCACGGGCTCAAATCAAACATGAAAAACAAGCTTATGCCCTTGTGGGACAAGATGATGCTGCGCAAGCGATATATAATAGAATGCATCAACGAACTGCTCAAGAACAAGGCCAACCTTGTCCATTCACGCCATCGCTCCGTACATAACTTCCTCATGAATCTCTGTGCGGCATTGGCTGCATAC